>JANNKZ010000098.1:0-2473 GCA_031396515.1 Gammaproteobacteria bacterium | reverse complement strand
GGCAGTGCGCGGGTCAACCGCCGCTTCGACGTCGCTGATCCAGTACGAGCTCGACAAGCCCCTCGCGAAACTGGCCGAGATGGCGGGCCGCGAGAAGGCCGAGCGCATGTGGCGCCGCTCACGGCTCGCGGTCGACGCCTTGCGCGAGCGATCGCGGCAGCTCGGGATAAAGGCGGACCAGGTCAATCGGGACTCGTTGTACCTGTCCGGCGACGTGCTCGATCGCGCGGGCCTGCTGTGCGAGGCCGAGGCGCGCCGGCGTGGCGGGTTCAATACGACTTTTCTCGAGAAGGGCGAGGTACGCGAGCGATTCGGCATCAAGGGCCGCAGCGCACTCCTCAGTTACGACAATTTCGCGGCCGATCCGCGTCGACTCGCCAGCGGATTCCTGAGGGCAGCCATCGGGCGCGGGACCCGCCTGTATGCGCCTGTGGAGGTCAGCGAGGTCCGTGCAACGCGCCGGGGCGTCGAGGCGGGCACGAAGAACGGTCCGGTGATTCGCTGCCGGTCCCTGGTTTTTGCCACCGGTTACGAGAAACCGAAGGCGGTGCGCACGAGGAGCCACAAGATCTTCTCGACCTGGGCGATTGCGACGCGTCCCCAGCCGCGCGCCCTCTGGCCCAGCCGGTGCTTCATCTGGGAGGCGGCCGATCCCTACCTTTATATGCGCGTGTCTCCGGACCACCGGGTCATCTGCGGCGGGGAGGACGAGGAGTTCAGCGACGAGGCCGCTCGCGACGCACTTCTGCCTCGCAAGAAGGTGATGCTCGAGCGCAAGCTGAAGGCGATGTTTCCGGGGCTCGACACGCGCGCCGAGTTCGCGTGGTGCGGGTCCTTCGGCTCGTCGACCACGGGCATGCCGACGATCGGCGCAATCCCCGCACTACCGAACTGCTACGTGGCGATGGGCTATGGCGGCAACGGCATCACCTTCTCGATGATGGCGGCGCAGATGTTGCGGGGGCTCATCACAGGCGAGGGAGACCCGGACACCGACTTGGTCTCTTTGGCGCGCTGAAATCAACAAAAGGGTCGCATCCCTTTAGGCAGAAAATCGCAAAAAGGGATGCGACCCCTTTTCGGTATGATGCAGCAACATGAGAAAACTCATCGCCGCCTGCCTCGCCGCGCTGCCGTTCCTCGCCTGCGCCGCCGATGTTGCGCCGCTCGCAAGGACGGAAGCGCTCTTCCTCGAATTCGCCGACGCCGCGAATGCGGTCGACTACATCAACTCCGGCATGGTCGCGCTGTATGAGTACCGCGACCTGGCCTCCTGGGACGCGCAGCTCCAGCAAAAGCACAAGGCGCTGGTCGCGAGCGTTGCTGCGCTCGACGAGGCGAAGCTCGACGCCGCCGACAAGGCCGCGCTCGCCGCCATCCGCGTCACGCTCGACGACTACGGCAACCCGAGCCCGGCGGTCGCGAACGCGGAAACCGAGCTCGCCTGCAAGGATCGCGTCAACAAGACGCTCGGTTACGACGATCTGCGCACCGTGCTTTCTGCCTGCTATCGCGAGATCGGCAATACCCTGAACTTCGAGGGCGGCACGATCGATCGCGGCGGCGCGCTGGGGTTGCTGTCCGAGCTCGAAGAACCGGTGCGCCGGAAAGCGCTGTTCGACGCGTTCCTTCCTTTGTGGTCAGCATTGAACGGCGCCAACGAGCCGGACAGCCCGTATCGCCGGCTGATCAAGGCTTCCGCTGCCGAGGCCACGAGCAACGGCTCCGGCGTCGAAGCCGCCGCGCGCGCGATCGGCGTGAGCGTCGCCGACGTCGAGCGTTGGCTGGTGCAGATCCTCGAAACCTGGCGCGACGCCAACAAAGGCGCGCCGGTCGAACCCTGGGATTACCGCTACGTCAACGGCCAGGCGAACCGCCAGCTCGCGCCGGCTTTCGCGAAGCACCCGGACATGCTCGCGCTCGACCACCAGTTCTACCGCGACCTCGGCGCGGATCTCGACCAGCTTGGCGTCGTCTACGACATCAAGACGCGCCCGGACAAGTCGCCGCTCGCGTACACCGACTTCCTTCGCCGCGGTCGCTACAAGAACGGCGCCTGGTCGCCGACCACCGCGCGCGTCGTGGGCCGCTACGAAACGAGCGACCTCTCGGGGCTCAACGAACTCGTGCACGAAAACGGCCACGCCGTGCACATCAGCGCGATCCGCAACCGGCCGGCGTTCACCGACTGGACCGACACGATCTTCACCGAGGCGTTCGCCGACGTGCCGTCATGGAGCGTGTACGAGGCGACCTGGCAGCGGGAATACCTCGGCACGGAACTGCCGGTCGCGATGTCACTTCGAGGATTGCACGGAAGCGTGATGCTGGACGTCGCCTGGTCGCTGTTCGAGATCCGCATGCTGCGCGCGCCCGAGACTGATCCGAACGCGCTCTGGACCGACATCACGCGCGAATACCTGCACATCAAGCCGCATCCGGAGGTCGCGTGGTGGGCGGTGCGCGTGCAGCT
>JANNKZ010000097.1:0-6800 GCA_031396515.1 Gammaproteobacteria bacterium | reverse complement strand
GGCCCAGACCAGCACGCTGTTCTGCAGCGCCATCGCACCCAGGATCATGTATACGAGCCGCAGCGACCAGTGTGCGTCGTAGGTGCGATGCGACCACAGACGGTGATAGCCGCCCGTGATTGCGAGCCCGTTCGCATACAGCAGCACGGCAAACCACACCCACGCCGCGGTACTGAAGCCGAACGTGAAGCCGTACCAGGGCACGACGATCACCGAGATCGCGAGCGTCAGCGCGAACATCAGGACGTTGGTCCACAGCAGGCGCGGTTTCTCAGCGGGAGCGGCGTCATTCATGGAGAGGGACCCGAAGCAAAGAAGCGGAGACTCATTGTGTCCCATTGGCACGGTCCCTGTAATGGTAAATGCGTCACGACTTCACTTTTTCGGGCCAAACAGCGACTCCAGGGCGCTCTTTCCCTGCTCGGTCGCGGAATCGCCCGGCCGGAACCTGCCCGGGGCCGGCTCGAAATAGCCGCAGAAATTCGCCCGCTCCTTGTCTTGGACCTCGTCAGCGACGGGTTCCGCGCAGCTTTTCGCCTTGCGAGTGTCGTAGAACCGGCACATCCGGCAAACATGCAGCTCGGCGCGGCAGGCCCGGCATTCCTCCCGGCGCAGGAACGGCAGGCTGAGGTCAGCGAGCGAGGCGCCGCATTTCCAGCATTGGAGCGGCGTGCCGCTCATCTACTTCACCCGCGTCACCCGCGTCGAGCGCTTGGAGGGACCGGACAGAAGAAACGAACCCAACGCAGCGGGCTGGATCTTCACGGGTTCGCCTGCCTTGACGCGAAATTGCGAGTCCGGCCGGTTCTGCTTCCAGACCTGGCCGTTGTCCAGTGTCAGGATCATCAGGCCATCGGCGCGCTTCCAGATCTCCGTGACGGTTGCGTGGAGTTCCTCAAGGTCGCGAGTCTCCTGGGTACGGCGGTCGTACTCCTCGCGATTCAGCGCGCCGGTGCGGCCGAACTGGTCCTCGGGCGTGAGAGCCGGCGCTGCGTCGGCCGCAGCGGACGCCGCCGTCGTGCCGGCGCCTTGCTGCTGCCCGAGCCGGTCGATCTCCCGGTCAAAGCAGGCGAGGCGGCGGGCGTCATCCGGCTCGGCTCGACATGCCTGGAGCGAGGCGCCGGCTTGCTGCGCCGCGGCCGGCAGCGCCAAGGCCGCAATCATGGCGAGGCCCGTGGCCACGAACATCTTGCCGTGCATCGTCATATCTCCCAATCGGGATGCTTGCCGCTGTGCGAGTCGATCGCGTCGAACAGAGAGATCACCAGGAAACGCTCCTGTTCAGTCAGTTCCGGGCGCCAGACATCGAACAGCAGTATGACGCGCGTTCCGCTGGCGTCGTTCCAGGCTTCGTGCTCGATCGTGACGTCGAATGCCCAGGCCTTGCCCTCGACCCATTGCCGCTCATCGTTGCCGACCCGGAATCGGCTGATCCCGGGAACGATGAGTGGCAGGTGGCAGATGAGCCGCGTGTTGGTCAGTCCATTGTGCGCCGGAATGTGCGCGCCAGGCCGCAGCAATGAGAACAAAACGGAAGGCGACCGATGGCGGACATGCGCGAGCGGGACGTTCCTGAGCGCCCGCATCGTCGTGGGAAAGCGCGCGGAATTCTGCGGCACTTCAGCGCCGTTCTTCCACAGGTAATGGGCGCTCCAGTCGGCATTGTTCAGCATGCCCATCTGGTCCTTGTAAGGCCGGTTGGCATGACCCTGGACATACGGCGCGAACGCGTTCGGCTCGCGCAGCAGCTCGACCAGCTCCGCGCGAATGTCGGCGGTGGCGGCCTCAACCTCGTCGAGCCACGGAAACAGCGCGCGCTCGTAAAACTGGATCTGCGGCAGTCCCGGGAAATAGTAGTACTTCGGCTGCTGCAGGTAGATCTGCTTCCTGCCGAGCGCGATATCGACCGACTGGGCAAAACGCGCGCTCGAACGCTGCTCGTCGAATCCCTTGGCCGCAAGGCTTTGCAGCAGGTAGTTTCGATACTCTGCAGCATGTTGGTCGCAGGCTTGGCGTGCACGAGCCAGTTCTTTCGCGGTCTCGTCGGCAACGCCGGACTGCGGAACCGAGCGCAGCGCCATCTGGTAGAACGCCGATGCCGAGCGCAGATCGCCCGCCGCCGCGAACAAGTCGGCGCGCTGGATCAACGCGAGGAGGTTGCGTGGCTCGGCGGCCAGCAGGCGATCGACGGCGTGGATGGCATCGCTCGATGCCGCCTGCGAAAAGAGGCTGCGCGCCCGGGCGGCTTCGCCCCGCTGCAGCGCCTGCGCACCTGCAGCTGCGTATTCGGCTGAACTTCCCATGCTCGGGCCGGTTATCGGCGGCGGTATTTTTGGGTGACTGGCATTATGGGGGCTGGCGCCGGGAGCGGCAAAATTCTTGCCGCAAGCTGCGCCAGGGCTTTAGGCTGGCCGAGGCATGATCGAAGACATCTCCCGAATGAACAAGGCTGCCGTGGAGGCTATCGCGGCGGGCGACATGAAGGGCGCGCAAGCGATCCTGCTGGAAGCTCTTCAGCGCGATCGTAGCAGCATCAGGCTGTGGCTCAGCCTGGCGGCAGTGCGGCGGCAGCTGAACGACTTCGAAGGTGCGTTCGCGGCCGTGCGCGAAGTCCTGCAGTTGGACAACCGGAACTTCCCGGCGCTGCTGATGCAAGCCGCGATGCTCGATCGCGCCGGGCAGGCGGTCGCTGCGGCGCTTGCCTACGGCATCGCGCTGGTTCAGGCGCCGCCGGACGACAGGCTCGATGCGCCGACGCGCCAGGCCGTGACACGGGCGCGCGCCGTGCACCAGCGGTACATCGAGGACCTCGGTCGCTTCATCCGCGACCGCGCAGCACCGGACCGCGACAAGTGCACGGTCGATGCGCGCCGCAGGATCGAGGCGTTCATCGATACCTCATTGAGGGTCCGCAAGCGTTACCAGCAGGAACCGATGGAGTACTACTATCCCGGATTGCCGGCCATCGAGTTCTACGAACGCGACGAGTTTCCCTGGCTGCCGGAGTTCGAGTCGAAGACGGCGGGCGTGCAGGCCGACCTGGGCCGGGTCCTGGTCGAGGATGAGGCGCAGTTCAGCCCGTACATCCAGTATGACGACCATCTGCCGCTCGACCAGTGGCGTGAACTCAACAAGTCTCCACGCTGGAGCGCATTTCATTTCTACCGTCAGGGCCGGCTGAACGCCGAACGTGCCGCGCGGGCGCCGCGGACAATCGATGCGATCCGGCTGCTGCCGCAGGCCGAGGTCGATCTGCGCTCGCCAACGGCGATGTTCTCGGTGCTGCAGCCGCACACGCGCATCCCTGCGCACCACGGGGTCGCGAATTTCCGCCTGGTCGTGCATCTGCCGCTGGTGCTTCCACCGGCCTGCGGATTTCGCGTGGGTGGCGAGACGCGCGAATGGCGCCTCGGGGAGGCATGGGTCTTCGACGACACGATCGAGCATGCGGCCTGGAACGAGAGCGACGAGACGAGGATCATCCTGATCTGCGACATCTGGAGCCCGCGGCTGGCGCCCGACGAACGTGCCGCGATCCGTTCGGTGATTGCTGCGACGGATGCTTTCAACGGCACCGTGCCAGCCGCTCATATATAATTCGCGGCCTCCGTGTTCCTGAAAATAAAGAATCTGCTCAACGCCTCGGAATGCGAGCGCCTGGTCGCGCTCGCGGACGAACTGCATTTCGTCGACGGGCGGGTCTCCAATCCGGCCAATGTCAGCAAGCAGAACCTGCAGGCGGATCCGGCTGATCCGAAATACACGGAGTCGGTGCAGATCGTCGCCGGTGCCTTCATGCGCTCCCGGGAGTTCGGCAGTTTTGCCCTGCCCAGACGCATCGCGCCGCCGCTGCTGAGCCGTTACGAGCCCGAGATGAAGTATGGGGCACACGCCGACGCCGCGATCATCCAGCTGCAGACGGGCAAGATCCGTTCCGACCTGTCGTGCACGGTGTTCGTCTGCGATCCCGCGAGCTACGAAGGCGGTGAACTCGCGATGGTGATCGGTAACCAGACGCTCGCGTTCAAGGGGGCCGCGGGCGAAGCCATCGTTTACCCATCGACACTGATGCACGAAGTTGTGCCAGTGCGTTCCGGCCGGCGGCTCGTGTCGATCACTTTCATCGAGAGCCACGTGCCCGACCAGCACCAGCGCCTACAGGTCTACGAGCTCAACGAGATTGCCGCGCTCGAAGGCAACAACATGAGCTGGGAGAATCGCGTCAGGCTGGATGTCGTCCGCCAGAACCTGATGCGGATGTGGACCTCGAGCTAGCCCTCCCGATAGGGTCGCGTATTGTAGTACTCACCGACCGCGATCGTGGCCGCGCGTACCATCTCGCGTTCGGTTTCATTCACGAACGGGCTCCAGATGTCGAAGATCAGAACGGCGCGCGGCTCATCGCTGTCGTTCCAGGCCGTGTGCTCGATCGTGTCGTCGAACACGAAAGCCTTGCCTGGCTGCCATTCGCGGAATTCGGCGCCTACCCGGAAGCCGCAACCGGGCGGCACGATCAGCGGCAGGTGCACGATGAGCCGCGTATTGCTGACGCCGGTGTGTGGTGGAATACGCGTCCTGGCATCGAGGATCGAAAACACGGCGGACGGCGAATATCCCGGCACGTCACACGGTGGCCAGGTCGCGAGCGCCTGAGCCGTCCGCGGACAGCGCGCCAGGTTGTCCGTGACGGCGGTGCCCTCGCGCCACAGGTAGTAAACGCTCCAGCGCCGGGAGTTGTTGAGTTCGCGGAATTGCTTCAGCGGCGAGGTCTCGGGGAGCGAGATGTAAGGCTGCAGGGTTGCCGCATCTTCCGCCAGCACCTGCAGGAGTTCGGTGCGGATATCGTCAGTCGCGGACTCGATGGCGTCGAGCCATGGAAAAAGATCCCGGTCGTGGAATTCGATCGCCGGCAGATGCGGGAAGTACATGAAGGTGGGCTGCTGCCGGTAGATCTGCTGCTTGCGAAGAAGCGTCGCCAGGCACTTGTCAAAGCGTGCCAGCGACACATCGGCATGACGCGCCCGCAGCCCCTCGAGCCGCTCCGTCAGGAATGACTCGATCGACCGGTCGTTCGCCTCGATGGCTTCCCTGGCACGCTGCAGCAGGGGGTTCAGGCCCGGTGGCGGCTCGAAGCCGCGGGGCATGGCCTGCAATGCAGTGACGTAGGTCGCTGCCGCCGTGCGTGGCTGGCCCTGCTGCTCCTGCGCGGCAGCAACTTGCAGCAAGGCACGGAAATTGCGCGGCTCGAGCGCGAGCACTCTTTTCAGCGCCGCCAGTTCCTCGTCCGTCCGCTGCAAGCTACGCAAGGCCGCAGCAAGATTGAGCCACAGTTCCGGGTACGCCGGATCCGCCGCAACGGCCTCGACGAGCAGCGCGTGCGCAGCCTGTGGATCGCCGGTTCCGAGTCTTTGCCGTGCCGCCTCGTTGAGCACGAGCGGATGACGCGGCGCCATGGCCTCTGCCCGTTGCAGGTACTGTGCCGCCTGCTGCGGCTGCCCGTCCTCGAACGCCCGCGATGCCATCCGGAAGAGCCCCTGCACGCGCTGGTCGGCTTCCTTATCCATAGCCGATCGCCTTGATGCCCCCGGCGCCGTCGAGCACCGACGCGATTTGCGGCTCGGACCGCCCGAGGCGTTCGAGCCATGCCAATGCGCGGCCGATTTCGGCTGCGTTGTCACGCCGCGATGCGCGCAGCGCAGCATCGCGGTCCGTGGATGTATACGCCCGTTCCGGTGCCTTCGAGTAGCGTCGCAGGACCGGACTCGCCGCCACTGCGGCGCGATGCGCGTCATCGAGCGGCAATCCGAAGTGGTCCAGGATGCGCGTGATGCCATCGGTCACATCGGCCAGGAAGGCTTCAAAATCGACCGCCAGCACGCGCCGCGGCAGGCGTTGCGCGACCTGCCATTGCGAAGCCGTCTCAACCAGCCAGCCGAGCGCCGCCAGTTCGCCAGGTGAATACCCGTGCAATGGATTCGGTGGACCTGTGCAAAGCGCCTGGAGCCGTATCATGCGTCCGGCAGCATGCCCGCGCAGGTCGTCGGCCGAGTTTCGCCCGGCGAGCAGTGTCGCGACATAGGGCTCGGCAGCCAGGTTCAGGCAGATCGCACGCGACCCGGGCCGGGCTTCCAGCAGGGGAATCGCGATGCGCCCCGCGCTGCTGGTCGCCTTGAGGACGACCGCCCGGGTCCAATCGTAGCCACGCGTCCACAGTCGCATCATCATCTCGAGCGCGTCGCGGAAGTCGGATTCGCTCAGCAGCGACTCGGACCGTCCGAGCGCGTCATGCGCTTCCGCAAGGCTGCGCAGCGGCAATGGCTCCCGCAGCGGAAGGACAATGCCCGTTTCGTCGAGCAGGCGGCTGACCAGCGTCGAACCGACGTGCCCGGTGTGAAAGACGAAGTGCAGCGGACGTGGGTCCGTCACCCGAGCGGCGGCACCGGCAGCTCGCAGTTGCGACAGCCACACGCCCTTGGTGGATGGCATGAGGATCCGGTCGTCCAGGAAGCTCGCGGCCCGATAGTCCGGCGCATGCATCTCAATAGCCAGCACGAGCCCGCGCACGAGGTCGAGTTTCTGGGGGTAGATGTCCGGCGAGACCGGCAATCGGGCGAACCAGTCGTCACCGGCCGGATTCCGGTTCCCGGTCGTCATGTGCCGGCCACTATAGCCGAGCGTGCATGCGAACCAAAAAAAAGCGGCGGTCCCGAATGACCGCCGCCAGGTTTCGAAAAAGCGAATTGATTATAGAAGGTAACCGACGCCCGCACGAAGAAGTAAACAACGAGAGAGTAGTAGGT
>JANNKZ010000081.1:0-7549 GCA_031396515.1 Gammaproteobacteria bacterium | reverse complement strand
CCGCCGACCTGTACCGGCCCGATGGCGTCGCGGCCGATGCGAAGCTTCCGGTACTGCTCGAGTACCTGCCCTACCGCAAGCACGAGTCGCGCCGCAGAAATTACGCCCTGTATTCCTACTTCGTGCAGCGCGGCTATGTGGTCGCCGCGGTCGACATCCGCGGCACCGGCAACAGCGAAGGCAGGGTCATCCCGCACGAGTATTCCGACCTCGAGCACGATGACGGCAAGGTCGTCATCGACTGGCTTGCGAAGCAGCCCTGGTCGACCGGCCGTGTCGGGATGTTCGGTATCTCCTGGGGCGGATTCAATTCGATCCAGATGGCGCTGCGCAATCCGCCCGCGCTCAAGGCGATCATCGCGATCGACGCCACCGAGGATCTGTTCCAGGACGACGTGCACTTCATGGACGGGATCATGCACGTCGATTCCTGGGAAATGAGCATGGACCTCGACAACGCGCGGCCGGGCGCGCCGGGTTACGTCATCGACGAGGCGTACTTCCGCGATCGCTTCGACACCGAGCCCTGGATGCTCACGTACAAGCCGCGCCAGCGCGACGGGCCGTTCTGGGATCGCGCCTCGGCCAAGGGCCATTACCAGGACATCCGCATTCCCTCGTTCCACATCGGCGGCTGGTACGACGGCTACCGCGACAGCATCCCGCGCATGCTTGAAAACGTGCAGGCGCCGATCAAGGCGATCGTCGGCGCCTGGTCGCATGCCTGGCCGAACGAACCGTATCCGCAGCCCGGCATCGAGTGGCGCCACGAAGCCGTGCGCTGGTTCGATCACTGGCTGAAGGGCATGGACACCGGCGTGCTCGACGATCCCAGGCTCTCGGTGTACGTGCGCGAATGGCATCCGCCCGGCCCGTTCCTGGAAAACGCGCCAGGAAAATGGCGCAGCGAAAACGGATGGCCGCTGGCACGCGGCCGCGACCGCACGCTCTATCCCATGAACAATCATTCGCTCGACTGGCGCGCGCCGGACCCCACGACGCATGCGCTGCGATTCGTTCCCTCGACGGGCGTCGAAGGCGGCGGCCCCGTCATGTGGTGGGGCGACGTCGCGCACGACCAGCGCCCGAGCGATGCCTTCAGCCTCGTCTACGACAGCGCGCCGCTCGACGAAAACATCGAAATCCTCGGCCTGCCGCGGGCGCTCCTGCGCGTCTCCGCCGACGCCGAGCGCGCCAACTGGATCGTGCGGCTCTCGGATGTCGCACCGGACGGCACGGTCACGCAGGTGACGGGCGCGGCGCAGAATGGCAATCACGTCGAGTCGGCGCGCGCGCCGGCGGCGATCGTGCCGAACCAGGCGTTCGACATCGACGTCGAGCTGCATTTCACGTCCTGGGTGTTCGCGAAGGGCCACCGAATCCGCCTCGCAGTCAGCAATGCGCAGTGGCCGATGCTCTGGCCGACGCCGCTGCCGATGACGACCTCGCTGCACCTCGGGGCCGCCTCGCGCTTGAGCCTGCCAACGGTGCCCTTCGAAGATCGCCCGGTGCCGGCCTTCCTGCCGCCGGCCGCTGATCCGAAGTACGCGGGTTACGAAACGCTCAAAGCCGGCACGACTTCGGGCTACGGCGAGATTTCCTCCGTGGACCGCAATCCGCAGACCGGCAAGGCGGTCGCGACCGCGACCAACAACGGCGGCACGCGCTATCCCTGGGGAACCGAGCGCACCTTCGAGACGATCCGCCATGAGGTCGACGACCACGACCCGGCGAAAGCGTCCATGACCGGCACGCATCGCATGGAAGTGGATCTGCCCGGGCGCAAGCTCGTCTGGGATGCGGAACTGGCATTCACCAGCGACCGCGAGAATTTCCATTACAGTTACCGGCGGCGGCTGTCGGAAAACGGCCGGCAGCTCCGCGAAAAAACCTGGACCCGAACCATACCGAGGGACTTTCAGTGAAGATGAAACTGACGTTGCTGATTGCGATTGCGCTTGCCGCCTGCGGCGGCGTCGACCCGGAAAAGGCCGCGGACCTCGCCCTGACTGGCGGGAAAATCTACACCGTCGATGCCGGCCGAAGCTGGGCGGAAGCGGTCGCGATCAAGGACGGGCGCATCGTGTTCGTTGGCTCGAGCGAGGATGCCAAGGACTTCATCGGCGACGACACGAGAGTCGTCGACCTCAAGGGCCGCATGGTCGTGCCGGGCTTCCAGGATGCGCACGTGCACCCGATCTCGGCGGGCGTCGAGTCCAATGCCTGCAACCTGAACGGCCTCGAGAACGTCGATGCCTACATCGCCGCCATCAAGAAATACGCGGACGCGCATCCGGACGAACCGTGGATCACCGGCGGCGGCTGGTCGATGGCCGCTTTCGGGCCGGGCGCCCTCGCGCGCAAGGAACTGATCGATGCGGTCGTATCCGATCGGCCGGTCATCCTGTACAGCCAGGACGGCCACACGTCCTGGGTCAACTCCAAGGCGCTCGAGGTCGCGGGCGTCACGAACAAGACGCCGGACCCACCGGACGGGCGCATCGATCGCGATCCGAAGACCCGTGCCGCGGTCGGCAGCCTCCAGGAAGGCGCGAGCAGCCTGGTCGCGGACAAGGTGCCTGCGGTCACCGACGCGAAGCGCGCGGACGGACTCCGCTATGCGGTGAAGTTCCTGAACGAGCTCGGCATCACCGCGGTGCAGGATGCCTCCGTGAACGAGGACGACCTCAAGACCTACCGGCAACTAGACGACGCCGGCGAACTCTCGCTGCACGTCGTCGGCTCGATCTGGTGGGAGCGTGACCAGGGTCTCGAGCAGATCGACAGCATCAAGCGCCTGCGCACGGAATTCACGAAGGGCCACGTGGATGCGGGCACCGTGAAGATCATGCAGGACGGCGTGATGGAGAATTACACCGCGGCGATGCTCGAGCCCTACCTGATCCCGAGTCAGTCGAAAGGCATTCCAATGGTGGAACCGGAGAAGCTCAAGGCCGCGGTGACACAGCTCGACGCGGACGGCTTCCAGGTGCACTTCCACGCGATCGGCGACGCGGCGATCCGCCAGTCGCTGGACGCGGTCGAGGCGGCGCGCACCGCGAACGGCGATAAGGGCCACCGGCACCACATCTCGCACCTGCAGCTGATCGACAAGGCGGACATCCCGCGCTTCAAGGCGCTCGGCGTCGTCGCCAATTTCCAGCCGCTCTGGGCGATGAACGACCCGTACGTCACCGAACTCGCGGTTCCGTTCATCGGGCCCGAGCGCGCCGCGGGCCTGTACCCGATCGGCAGCGTCCTGAAGAGCGGCGGCACCATCGCCTTCGGCAGCGACTGGTCGGTGTCGAGCCCGAATCCCTTCGAGCAGATGGAAACGGCCATCACGCGTCTCGAGGCCAACGGCGGCACGACGGATCCGCTGCTGCCCGCGGAAGCCATCACGCTCGCTGAGGCGATCGACGCCTTCACGATCCACGCGGCGTACGTGAACCGCGACGAGAAGGACACGGGCTCGATCGAGGTGGGCAAGTCGGCGGATCTCGCGGTGCTCGACCGGAACCTTTTCGAGACCGAGCCCTCCGAACTGTCGGAAACGAAGGCACTGGTCACCCTGTTCGAAGGCAAGGCGGTGCACGGGAAGCTGGAGGAACTGTAATGAAAGCGCGCCGGCATCGGGTCGATCCGCTGGGACAACGGCTGCCGATCAAGCTCGACACGACCAGCAACGGCGAGTTCCTGCCGGTGCCGCTCAGCCGGGCCAACCGGCACGCCAACCAGCTGGCGCAACAGGCGGCGAACGAGAACGCGAAGCGCCTCGGCGTCGGCCGGCGCGACTTCCTGCTGTCGGCCTGCGGGGCCGCGAGCACGCTGTTGTCGTTCAACGCGGCCAATGCCGCGGCCGGGCGCGGCGGCGGGTTCTTCGATCTGAGCGCGGCAGCCGCGCTCGAACCGGAACTCGCTGCGGCCTCTCTCGAGGGCGGCGAATTCATCTTCGACGTGCAGGGCCATTACGTCGACCCGACCGAGGCCTGGCTCAAGACCGCGCCCGAGGGCGCATTCGGCTTTGCGGCCAAGGCGAAATGCGCACTCAATGACGGCAAGAGCCCGCGCAGCCATCTGGCCTGCCTGACCTCGGAAGAATTCGTGAAGGACGTTTTCCTGGACAGCGACACGGACATGATGGAGCTGTCGTTCGTGCCGGCGCGCCGCGACGCCTCGCCGCTCGAGATCGAGTCGGCCGACAACGTGCGGCGCATCGTCGACCGCATGGAGGGCAATCACCGGCTGATGATCCACGGCCGCGTGAACCCGAACCAGCCGGGCGACGTCGAGGACATGGCACGGCTCAAGGAACAGTTCGGCGTCTGTGCGTGGAAGACGTACACGCAGTGGGGACCGGACGGAACGGGCTTTTTCCTGACCGACGATCCCGGCATCCGTTTGGTCGAGGAAGCGCGGCGCCTCGGCGTGAAGATCATCTGCGTGCACAAGGGACTGCCGTTCGGGCAGAAATCCTACGAGCACAGCCAGTGCACCGACATCGGCCCGATCGCGAAGCGCTTCCCGGACGTGAGCTTCCTGATCTATCACTCGGGCTTCGTCACCGGCGTCGAGGAGAAGGCGTACGGCGAGAATGCGGGCGGCGACGGCATCGATACGCTGATCCGCTCGCTCGAACAGAGCGGCATCCGGCCGGGCTCGAACGTCTACGCGGAACTCGGCAGCACCTGGCGCTTCCTGATGCGCGACCCGACGCAGGCGGCGCACGGGCTCGGCAAGCTGCTGAAACACTGCGGGCCCGACAACGTGCTCTGGGGCACGGATTCGATCTGGTACGGCTCGCCGCAGGACCAGATCCAGGCGTTTCGCACGTTCCAGATCGCGCCGGAGCTGCGCGAGCGCCACGGCTATCCGGAAATCACGCCGCAGTTGCGCGCGAAGATCTTCGGCCTGAACGCGACGCGGCCCTACGGCATCTCGGCCGACGAAGTGAAACGGCGCACGCAGCGGGACGCGATCGCCGGCGAACGCGTCGCCTACCGCGAACAGGCCGAGCCGCATTTCCGGACACGCGGCCCGAAGACGCGGCGCGAGTTCCTGAACGTGCTCGCCTGGAACAATGGGCAGCCGTAGCGGCCTGACCATCGGCATCGCGGTGGCGATCGCCGCCGGCATCGGCGCCGCATTCTGGTTCCGCACGACGCCGCTCGAACTTACGGCCGGCACCGCGCTGCCGGAGCCGCGGAAGATCGAGCCGTTCGCGCTCACGGACCAGCAAGGCCGCGTGCTCGACGCGGCGGTGCTGGAAGGCCGCTGGACCCTGCTGTTTACGGGCTTCACGCATTGCCCGGACATCTGCCCGACGACGCTCGCGACCCTGGCCGAGCTCGGCGATCGGCTCGGCCCGGCCGCGCCGCGCTTCCTGTTCGTCAGCGTGGATCCCGAACGCGACACGCCGGAACGGATCGCGGCCTATCTCGCGCACTTCGATCCGGACCTGGTCGGGGCGACCGGCACGCGCGAGGCGATCGAATCCTTCACGCGCGGGCTTGGGCTGGCACAGGTCAGGAACCCGGGCGTCGGCGACGAGTACACGGTGGATCATTCCGCCGCGCTCGTGTTGATCGACCCGCGCGTGCGCCTCGCCGGTTATTTCCAGCCGCCGTATGACATCGATGCGCTCGAGACGGATCTCGGGCGCCTGCCCGGCGGCTAGAGCTTGTCGAGGTCGACGTCCGCGTTGGCCCAGGCCGCCGCGAATCTCGCCTTGACCGCGTCCGCCTCGGCGGTCTTCTTCTGCGCGCGCAGCGATTTCTCCAGCCCGTGCAGCGACCAGCCATTCTCGGGGTTGCGCTCGAGTTCTTCCCTGTAGGCAGCTTCTGCCTCGGAAGGCTTGCCTGCGGCGAGCAGCGTCGCGCCGAGCGCCTGCCGGGTCGGCGAATTCCAGGCCGGCGGTTCGTCGTAGGGCAATGAGTCCTCGATCGCGACCGCTTCCCGGAGCGCGGCGATGGCGCCGTCAAAATCCTTGCCGGCACGCGCGATCTCGGCCGTCGCGACCCGCTCGGCGATCTTCACGCCGCCGATCAGCGAATAGCGGTCCCAGGCCAGCATTTTCTCGATGGTCGGGTTGGCGGTCGCTTTCGCGAGGTCGGCGTGATGCGCCTTCGCCTCGTCCACCCGGCCCTGGCGCGCGGCGGCAACCGCCTGCGCGTAGTTCCACATCGCCTGCATGTACGGCAAGTCATC
The DNA here is from genome assembly GCA_031396515.1 of Gammaproteobacteria bacterium. Lineage (GTDB taxonomy): Bacteria > Pseudomonadota > Gammaproteobacteria > Steroidobacterales > Steroidobacteraceae > SCUD01. The sequence continues at coordinate 1,342 of JANNKZ010000081.1, read as the reverse complement.
CGCGGGCTTCGGCATCGCCTTGATCGCGTCCCAGCGGTGAAAGCGCAGATCGGCGTACATCGGCGTCAGCGCGAAGTTCTGCATCGCGCCGAATCCCGGCGTGCGCATCAGTTCCGGATCGCTGGTGCGCTGGTGCGTCGCCGCGGCGGCTTCCGTCGCAATCGCGCTCGCGCCCTCCAGCGTCGCCGCAAACCACAGGAAGTGATGATTGTGCGGCACGTAGCCGAGCGGATAGACGCCGGGGCCCGGCTTGCAGATCGCGAGATAGGCGTCATCCGCGCCGATCGCTTTCTGGTTCGCAATTACCGCGTCGTGATAGCGCCCGACGCGCGCATAGATGTGCGCCGGCATGTGCACGAGATGCCCCGATCCCGGCCACAGCGTGCGCAGGCGATCCGCCGCGGCGACGCCCTTCGCCGGTTCCGGCGAGGCTTCGACGGCGTGCACGTACAGGTGCAGCGCGCCGGCATGGTCGGGACTGCGCGAGATCACGGCCTCGAGCTGCGAGAGGACCTCGGTGGTATGGCCCTTGGCGTTGCCGTCCGCGTCCCAGTAGTCCCAGGGCTGCAGGTCCATCAGGGACTCGGCATGCAGCGTCACCGCGTCGAGGTCGTCCGGGAATTCCGCGGCGAGCTTGCCCATTGCCTCGGCGTAGGCTTCGTCGAGCGGGCGACGATCGTCGGGCGGATTCTCCGAATAGCGCGCCGACAGTGCCTCGATGAAGGCCTGTTCCTTGTCGCTGACGTCGTCTGCCGCGTCGAGCGCGCGCTGCAGCCGGTCCCAGGCCTTGCCGTTGCTCTGTGGGTCCATCGTCGCGTTGACGTGCGGGCCGAGCACCAGTGCGGCGCCCCACCAGCACATCGCGCAGTCGGGATCGAGTTCCGCGGCCTTCAGGAAGGAGCGTTCGGCGGCCTGGTGATTGAAGCCGTAGGTGAACGCGAGCCCCTGGTCGAACCAGCGCTGCACGTCTTTGTTTTCCGAGGAGACCGGCATGCTGTAGTTGCCGAGTCCTTCGATCAGGTTGGCGCCGGCCGGCGCGAGGTCGGGTACCGCGGAATCCGATTTCATGCGTTGGTACGCGACGTACGCCAGGGCCGCGACGCCGACGACGATGACGGCGTAAAGGAAGTTCCGGTTCATGGACCCGGAATACACCGATTCGCGGTGAAATTCAAATTGCGGATAGAATCCGGGCCACTATCCCGGGGGGTCCGTCATGAATAATTGGTCGTCCATTCACCGGTTCGCAATCGCACTGGCCGCCTTCGCAGCCCTCGCCGGCCCGGTCCAGGCGGATCAGGCGACGGCGCCCCGCTACGGCGAGCTGGTCCAGCTGTTCACC
>JANNKZ010000068.1:0-28919 GCA_031396515.1 Gammaproteobacteria bacterium | reverse complement strand
GCGCGTATACCCGGGAAGGGAATTTTCCGGGTACATGAGGCTCAAGGCCGAAGGAGAAATGACAGCCTGCTTCAAAGGCACGCGAGCATGTTTCAGTGCTTCGTCCAGGTAGAAGTCCGCATACCGTTGATATCGAAAAGGGCCAGCAGTGAGGCGCGGCATGCGACGCACATGGCCGGCGGCGAATGGGATCCGAAAACCATCCGGAGCGGTGTTTGTCGAGCCTTCGACGCTATAGGTCCAGAAGTTTTGATACTTGCGCTGCTCGCCGTCGGTGATGACCGGCGAGCCGGTCGCCTCGAACTCGGCGATCGTTTCGCGAACCGCCTCGTCGTACAACGGTTCGAGGCTTGCGTCCATACCGTCGCCGGTCTCGGCAATGGCATCGAGCAGTCTCTGGGTACGAGGAATGCTGCCGATGGGTTCGGTGGGAATAACCATTCATTCATTCCCGGTCAAGTGCTCGATACTAGCCTCATACGGAATGCAATCGCTAGGCCCTGCCCCCCGCGCGCGGTGGCGTGCGTGTGCGTAGGAAATCGCTTACAGTCCGACGGGCGAGGATGAGGGGAGGGTCGATCGTGAGTGACTGGTTCCGACGCTATCTGCTGCCGGGATTCGTATTCGAAGCGGCGGTCATCGCCGGCGGCTACGCGACCGGGCGCGAGTTGGTGGAGTTCTTCTTGCCTGCGGGGCCCTGGGGCGGCCTGCTCGGCATGCTGGTCAGCATGCTGTTCTGGAGCGCGGTGCTGATGATCAGCTTCGAGCTGGCGCGCCGCTTCCAGACTTTTGACTACCGCTCCTTTTTCAAGATGCTGCTCGGCCCGGGATGGATCCTGTTCGAGATCGCCTACCTGCTGCTGCTCGTCATCATCCTTGCGGTGATGGGCGCGGCGGCGGGGGAGATCGTGCACAGCCTGTTCGGGCTGCCGAAGCTGATCGGTTCGCTCGGCATGATCGCGCTCACGGGGCTCCTGCTCTTTTACAGCAGCGCCACCATCGAGCGCTTTCTCGCGCTTTCCGTGGGTTACCTGTACCTGGTCTACATCGTGTTCGTGGTCTGGAGCATCGTGGTCTTCGGCGACCGGATCGCGGATGCGCTCGCCACCGAGCCGGTCGGCAATACCTGGTTCAAGGCCGGGATCACGTACGCGGGGTACAATGTCGCGACATTGCCGGCGGTTCTTTTCTGTATCCGTCACCTCAAGCGACCGCGAGAGACGCTCGTCGCCGGGTTCCTCGCGGGACCTCTCGGGATGTTGCCCGGTGTCCTCTTCTTCATCGCGATGATCGGCTATCAAAAGGAACTCGCCGATGTGTCGTTACCATCGGCATTCCTCCTGGGGAAGCTCGGCGCCCCCTGGTTCGAGTGGGCTTTCCAGATCGCCGTGCTGCTGACGCTCGTGGACACCGGCGTCGCGATGCTGCACTCCATCAATGAGCGGGTGGCGAAGGTCTACGAAGAGAAGAAACGGCCGATGCCGCAGGCGCTCCGTCCGGCGATCGCCGTGGGGATCATGGTCATTTCGGTTTATGCGGCTGCCGCCATCGGGCTCGTCGACCTGATCGCGAAGGGCTATGGGTACCTGACGTACGCGTTCATCGCCCTGCTGATCATCCCGGTGCTCACGATCGGCCTCTGGCGGCTGAAGCGCGGCTGACATAGTTCGGCGGCCGGCAGGTTCATCCTGCCGGCCGCCGGGGCTTCGCGACTACCGAGGTCAGTCGGTCAGCAATTCGTAGCCGATGATCGCGGCGACGACTGCGCCCGCGATCAACCATTCGTCATTGACGCCGTCGATGATGTTGCCGTCGTCACGTCCCCGGCCGTACTGGTCATTTCTCCGGCCGTACTGGTTGCGGCCGTAGTAGGAGTCTTCATAGCCGCGCTGGAATCCCTCGCGGAAGTAGTACTGGTACTCGTCCTGCTCGAGGTAGCGGCCCTCGTAGCCATAGTTCGCGTCCTGGTACGCGAAAGCTGAGCGATAGTCATACCGCCAGCGGTCCTGACGGTCGGCGCGTCCGGCCCGGTAGCCTTCGTTGTAACCAGCCTGCAAGGCCCGTTCCATCTGCCTGATGCCATACTGGTTGGTCCGGTAGGAGTTGCCGCCGCGGCGATACCGATAGTTCGGAGCCGTGTAGTAGAACGGGTCGTTGTCGTAGTCGTACCGGGCCCGCTGCAATGCCGCACGTTGCGCGCGCAGGCGCTCCTCGTACTGTTCCTGGAAGCGCAGGTGCTGGATGCGTTTCTGCAGGCGCAGGTTTTGGGCCTCGCGCTGGGCGAGCTCTTCGCGCAGCGCTATGTTCTGGCGATAGAGCGCCAGTTGCTGTTCCTGCTTGCGCACGCGCTCCTGCTGCTCCTGCTTTGAAACGCGCCGCTGCTGAAGCTGCTGCTCCTGCTGCCGGCGTTTCTGCTGGAGCTGCTGTTCCTGCTGCTTCTGCAGCTGGACCTGACGCTCCTGTTCCTGCCGCTGTGCCTTCGTCAGCTGCAGGTCTTCCTGCTGCTCGCGCTGCCGCTCGTTCACGGCCTGCTGCTGTTGTTCCTGCTTCTGCTGCTGCTGGCGCTGCCGCTCGTTGACGTTCTGCTGCTGTTCGGTCTGCTTCTGCTGCTGCTGGCGCTTCTGCTCCTCCTGCGCCTGCTGCTGTTCAGCTTGCTCCTGCTGTTTTTTCTTCTTCTTTTTCTTTTCCTCTTCAATCTCTTCCGGAGTCTGTGGCTGTACAGCTTGCCCGGGAGGCTGCGCCTGGGGCGCGGCCAGTGCCTGCAAGCCGGTCAGGGCCAGCAGTGACCCCAGGAAGGTCGTGAGTACGAATTTCTGTAGTTGAGTGGTCATCGTCTGATACCCGTGGTTGGGGACTGTGTTTGGATTAACCAATAAATCGCCTGAATGGCCTCTGAACAACAGCGGGGGCTGCCCCCAAGGTCCGTGGGATTGGTCTTACAACCTCCTACAAACAACGCGAATGTCGTAGGATCGAACGACAATGGCGAAACGCGCGCGTACTAACGACGGCAGAAAATCGGGTACGGGCAAAGCCAATGCCCGCCGGAAGTCCCTCGCGCCAGGCAAGGAGAAAAGGGGCCTCGATGCGTCCGAGATTGCGCTTGCGATCGATGACGAACGCATCGCGGAACTCGCAACGCAGGTGCGCGAACGCGGCGGGGCGCCGATCGGCGCGTATCGCGAGCCGCTTTCCGGTAGCACCGTGCTGTTGGCAGCACTGCCGCTCGCCTCGGTGCAGCCGACGCCCTTCCAGCGGGACCTCTCGCCGACCCACACCAAGCGCCTCGCGCAGAAGATCGACGAGGCGGGGTCATTCCTGGACCCGATCATCGTCGTCCGCGGCGAAGACGGCGAGTTCTGCACGCCGAACGGCCGTCACCGCCTCGCCGCGGCGAAAGTGCTCGGCCTGAAGCAGATCACCGCGCTCGTGTCGCCCGACGAGGGGTTGGCATTCCGCATCCTGGCGCTCAACACCGAGAAGGCGCACAACCTCAAGGACCGGAGCCTGGAAGTGATCCGCATGGCGCGCGCACTGGCGCGCCGTGAGCCGCGCGCGAAGGAAAGCGACTACAGCCCGCAGTTCGAGTCGCCGGAGTTCCTGACGCTCGGTGTGCTCTATGCGAAGGACAGCCGTTTCGCCGGCGGTGCCTACGGTTCGTTTCTCAGGAAGGTGGACCGCTTTTCCGACCGCACACTCGCCGTGAGCCTGCGCGAGCGCGAAGGCTATGCCTCACGCCTGCGCGATATCGACACGCTGGTGCGAAAGATCGTCAAAACCCTCGAGGCGCGAGGGTTCAAGTCGCCGTACCTGCGCACCTTCGTGGTCGCGCGCATCAATCCGGTGCGCTTCCATCGCACCAAGCCGGGCGACAAAAAGCCGCCGATGCCGATCGCGGCTGCGCTCACCCGCATGACCGCCGCCGCCAAGGCCTTCGATGTCGGCAAGGTGCGACCGGCGGACCTCGCGCTTGTTGCCGCTTTATCGAGTGAATGAAAGCCGGGTTCGCTCGCGCCCTCGTCCTGTCGCTGCTTGCGGTATTCACCTCGGCCGCCAGTGCAGAATCCTGGTGCAACGCGTCGACAGCCATCGGACATGTCGCAGTGGAAGTGGACGGCGCCGGGGATGACTGGTTCAAGGTGTTTGCGGTCTACAGCGGCGTGTTCGCGATCTCCGAGCCGCGCCAGGCCGAGGGCGTCAATTCGTACCTGATCGTTGGCTCACAGCGGGCCTTGCTGTTCGATTCCGGGCTCGGGGTCGGACGCATCAGCGGCGTCGTCAGGAAGCTGACGTCATTGCCGGTGACCGTTATCAACTCACATACACATTTCGATCACGTCGGCGGCAACGAGGAATTCGCCGATGTGAGAAATCTTGATGATCCCTACAGCGCTGCCAGCGCGCGCGGCGAAATCACGGAAGAGCTAGCCGCGTACGCCCGCAGGACGCTGGATGAAGACAACGTGTGCGGACCGCTTCCCGCCGGCGTCACGAGCCGCGAATACGTCATCCCGAAGTGGAGCATCGCTGCTCACGTCCGCGACGGCGAGATGCTGGATCTGGGCGGCCGCAGCATCGAGGTCATCCGGACGCCCGGGCACACGCCCGATTCGATCTGCCTGCTCGATCGTGCGAACGGGCTGCTTTTCACCGGCGACACCTATTACTCGGGCGAGATCTATCTCTGGGCGCCGGAAACGAGCGTGGCCGACTACACGGCTTCGATCGACAAGATCGTCGGCCTCGAGCCAGACCTGATCCAGTTGTTGACAGGGCACGGAGCTCCGATCGCGGAAACGGGCCACCTGGTCAAGCTGCAGCGGGCGCTCGAGGCTATCAAGGCAGCAACCGTGAAGCCGGAACTGACGACGGAGGGCCGGCGCCTGTTCCGGTTCGATCACTTCTCCATCCTGATGCACGGATCCGGAAACTAGGTCCGGCCCGAATCGCTTTCGGCAGCGAGGCGGGCATCGGCTTTCTCCATCATGGCCTTGAAGCGCGGATGCTCGCGGACCGCATCCAGATCCGGATCGACCTTCGTCCAGAGGATCGTTTCGGCGGCATCCCGTTCGAATACCGGTCCGAGCAGGTCGAGCGCCATTTCGAATTCGCGCAACGACGCGAATCCGCAAGCGAAGTTGTATCGCATCGTCAGATTATCCGGATCGAGCAGCATGGCGCGCTTGGCAAGATCCTTTGCGCGTTCGGCTTCGCCGAGGACGCAGAGGGAAACGACGACATAGCCAAGCGCCATGCCGTTGTCCGGCTCCTGGGTCGTGATCTTTTCGGCACGTGCCAGCGTGCGCTGTGCGGCAAGACGGCATCTGTCCACATTACCCAATGCCTTGTACGACGTCATTAACATGCTGACCGACGAGAAATCGGTTTCCATCAAGGCTGCCGCTTTTTCGTAGAACCTGATGGCATCCACTAGCCTGCGCTGCGTGAAATACAGACGGGCCGCCGCCGTGTTGACCTCAAACGACTCCGGATCCAGTCGCAGGGCCGCCTCGATTTCGACGAGCGCCTTGTCGTATTGGCTTTCGGCCGTGAGAACCCTCGCCTTCGCGGCGTGTGCCTCCGCGAGATTCTCGTCCAGCGACAGCGCGCGCTCTGCCGCTGCCAGTCCGCCGTCGCCCAGCCCGTTGAAGTAGAACTTGAGGGCAGCTTGCGCGACGGCCATGAGGGCCCAAGCGGTCGCATATACCGGGTCGATCTCGGTTGCACTCCGGCACAGGCGGATGATTGCCTCGCATCGACGTACGCTGCCGTAGTTGCCGGTGACGCTGAACTGCCGCGCCATCAGGTACAGGTTGTACGCCTCGAGGTTGGTCGTTCCACGCTGCTCGATCGCTTTCTTTTCCTCGGGCAAGAGCTTCAGCTTGAGGGCCTTGACGATGGCTTCGGATATCTCGTCCTGGAGCGCGAAGATATCGTTCAGGTCGCGGTCGTAGCGTTCGGCCCAGACGTGGTTGTCCTTGGATCCTTCGATCAGCTGCGCCGTGATCCGGACTCGGCCACCCGCCTTGCGTACGCTGCCTTCCAGCACATAGCTGACCTTGAGCTGCTTCGTGATCAGGGCAATATCGACACTCTTGCCCTTGAAGCTGAAAGCCGTGTTGCGTGATACCACGGCAAGCGCCGACACCTTGCTCAGGTCCGTAATGATGTCTTCGCTGATGCCGTCGCTAAAGTATTCCTGCTCGGCATCGCCGCTCATGTTCGCGAATGGCAGGACGCAGATCGATACGCGGTCCTGCTTCACCGCAGACGCGCCCGTCACGGAACCGGGCGCAGATTTTCCGCTCGGCGCCGCTGCATGGCGCGCAATCATCGATCCGAGTGCGCGCACGACTTCCTGGAATGGGCGGCTTTCGGGGTCGTTCCCCCAGCGATCGAGATCGGTGGTATGCAGGGCGCGTACGTCCATGGGCAGGCGCGCCTCTTCGAATCTCACTGGCACGAGGATGCCCCTGTCCGCGGCTTCGCGCGCCTCGCCGCGCACCCAGCGTGAAGCCACGGAAGTCGGGGTCCAGACCACCAGCACGCACCTGGCGGCATTCATCTCGGCCTCGATCTGGTCGTCGAAAAGCTGGCCCGCCGAAATCTCCGGGTCCCACCAGACCGACCAGCCTCTGGCCTCGATAGCGGCGACGAGCGGCGCGACGAGTTCCTTGTCCGTGCGTGCATACGAAACGAACACGTCGGCCATGCTGACTGCACCTCAACCCGGTTGGTCGCCGCAATCCCCCTGCGGCCCGCATAGCTTAACCTACCGGCACGACTGGACTTGCGAGCATTTCGCCCCGTCGCATAGCCCTTCGAAGCGCATGCGGGCCGCCCTAGCATGGTCCATCGATGAACCGGGGGCATGCATTCATGACACGCGCATTCGTCATTGCTTTCTTTGCGGCGCTCCTTGCCGCACCGGCTGCCCGCGCGGCCGATCCCATGGATCTGGAATGGCGCGAGCTTGCGGAGAACGTTTGGGTCGGCGTGCGGCCGGTGTCCTACCGCTCGCCCGTGATGACCAACACCACGATCGTCATCGGCGAAAAAGGCGTTCTCGTGTTCGACGCTGCGGGCTTCGCGCTCCAGGGCGAGCGGCTCGTCAAGAAAGTTTCCGAACTGACGGACAAGCCCATCACGCATATCGCAATCAGCCACTGGCACGGTGATCACAGCCTGGGCGACTACAAGGTACTCGAGAGGTTTCCGGCGGCGGAGGTGATCGCGCACGATTTCACCGCGCGCTACATCGCGAGCCAGAACGGGGACAGGCCCGAGCCGCGCGACCTCAAGGCGGAAGGCGAATACCGGGCGAAAGTCGAAAAGGCGCTCGCAAGCGGTGTCCGTTCCGACGGTACCCCGGTCACGCCGCCGATGCGTGCCTTCTACGTGGAGCTGCTCGAGCATTTCGACTTCGTCAGCGAAGAGATCACGCGCGGGGAGGTCACGCGTCCCACTAAGACCATGTCCGACCGGCTCGTGATCGACCTGGGCGGAAAGACGGCGGAGCTGCGCCACATTGCGCCAGGCAACACCAGGGGAGACATGATCCTCTGGCTTCCGGCGGAGAGAATTCTGGCGACCGGCGACATCGTCGTGCGGCCGACGCCTTATGGCTTTTTCAGTTATCCGAAGAGCTGGGCGGGCGTGCTGCGCGAGTTGAAGGCTTTCGACGCGAAATACATTGTCCCCGGCCATGGCGACGTGATGACCGATACGGCTTATCTCGATCTGCTCGCGGAGACGATGGATCTCGTGGCGACGCAGGTCGACGAGCTGACGAAGGAGGGTAAGTCGCTCGAGGATGTACGCGCCGCGATGGACTGGTCGTCGGTAGAGCAGCGCTTCACGGGCGGCGACAGCATGCTCGCCTTCCTCTTCAACCTCTGGTTCAAGACGCCGATCGTCGAGGCCCAGTACAACTTGTCGACGGGCAAGGACAACGAGTCGCTGGAAGCGCCGGCGCCTACGGGCGGCTAGACCGTCACGAACGAGGCTTCCTTGTAGGCGGCAACCATCCCGTAAAACGTCTCGTTCGCTTTCGCCCAGTTGGGTCGCGCTTTCATCACGGCGTACCAGCGCGCCACATTGGGGTACTGCGCAAATGCGCAGTGGGTGACTTCGCCGATCGACAGGATCCCGGCGCCCAGATAATCGGCAATCGAGAGTTCGTTGCCGCACAGGAATTTCTTTTCGCTGCCGAGCAGGTGCCGGTCGAGTGCGCCGAGCCAGAATGTCGCTTTCTCCTTGCCCCAGTCGATGGCTCCGGCCTGGGCCTCGTCGCTCCGGCGCTTGTGATGTGGAAAAATCTGCGGATAGACGAGTCCGTAGCCGAAGTCCCGATAGAAGCCCGTATTGAGCCAATCCATCATTTCGTTGACTCGCGCGCGCTTGCGCAGGTCCTTCGGGTAGGTCGGTGAGTCGATGCAGTCGGCAAGGTACTTGAGGATCGCCGAACTCTCGGTGAGCCGGAAATCGCCGTCCTCGAGGACCGGCACGAGCCGGCTGGGATTGACGCTCTCATACGCCGGTTGCAGGTGCTCGCCGGTCATCAGGTCCACCAGCCGGTAGTCCAGGTCGATCCCGTTGTCGAGCGCGAACAGCACGACCGGCCGGCTGACCGTGGAGACCGGGTGGTAGTAGAGCTTCATCGTCGTACCCCTAGTTCTGGCAATGCGCGTGGCGCGATGGCACCGCATTGTGCCAGTTCGCGTTACGATTCCGTGCATGAAACGATCCCTTCGGGACGTCCGGCCTCGCACGATCGTCGTGTTGCTGTTGATCGCCGTCGCGGTGTGGATCTTCCTCGAGATCGCCGACGATGTGCTCGAGGGCGAGACGCGGAGGTTCGACGAGGGCGTGATGCTCGCGTTCCGCTCGCCGCCGGACACCAGCGACCCGATCGGCGACACCTGGGTCGAGGAACTCGCACGCGACGTGACCGGCCTCGGCAGCGTCGTCACGCTGGCGTTGCTGACCATGGCGTCGGCGGGATTCCTGCTGCTGCAGCGCAAGCGGCATCTCGCGGTCTACCTGCTACTCGCGGTCGCGACCGGCACGATCGGCAGTTCGCTCCTGAAATGGGGCTTTGCTCGCCCGCGTCCGGATCTCGTCGCACACGGGCACGCCGTCTATACGAGCAGCTTTCCGAGCGGCCATTCGATGATGTCGGCGGTCGTCTTCCTGACGCTCGGCGTGTTGCTGGCGACCGCGCAATCGAAGCTTGTCATGCAGATCTACGTGCTGGCCATCGCGGTACTCGTGACGGTCGCCGTCGGCATCAGCCGGGTTTACCTCGGCGTCCACTGGCCGACCGACGTGCTGGCCGGCTGGGCCGCGGGCAGCGGCTGGGCGCTGCTGTGCTGGGGCATCGCCGATAACCTGCGGGACCGCGGCCGAATCGAGTGAGGCCGCGGCTAGCCCCGCGCCGGCAGGAAACGGCTGTTGCGCAGCAGCGCCGCCGAGATCAGCGAGACCAGCAAGCCGACCGGAAAGAGCTCGATGAACGTGAACGGCAGCCGGATCAACGGGTTCGCATACTGACGGCGGAAATCGTCCATTTCTGCGACGACCTTGGCGATCTCGGCCGGCGCCGCCCCTTTCGCCCGCGCCGCCTCGATTGCGGCGGTGCTGTAGCTGTCGATGAATGCGTAATCCGTCGCCGCCAGCGTGATCTCCCAGCCGATCACATAGATCACGCCCGCCACGGCGCTGATTCCAAGGCCGGCGAACAAAGCCGGCAGGAACCGGATGGCGCCGCCCCGTTCGCGGTCGCGCAAGCGTTTCACGCCGAAGAAGACCAGGCTGAGTGCCAGCAACATGATCAGGTAGCCGGTGAAATGCGAATGCGCGGCGCTGTCCGGATCAGTGTTGGTCAATAGCAGAGACATCGGCACGATGATAATGAGGCCCGCGGCGATGCCGAAAATCAGGATGATGCGTTTCATGCGGAAATTCCTTCAGTAACAAGTGCAGGCATTACGCGGCAGGCGAACTCGTCACGCGATCGCCCGAAAGGGTGATTCCGGCCATTTCACCCGCAATGACGGCGCGCTGACCGGGCTAAGGGACGAGTCCCAGCTCGCGTGCGGTCAGGATCGCCTGCGTCCGCCGCGCCACCCGCAGTTTCTCGAACAGGCTGGCGACGTGGGTCTTCACGGTATTGGGCGACAGCCCGAGCTTTGCGGCGATCTCCTTGTTGGAGCGGCCGTCGGCGAGGAGTTGCAGGACCTCCCGTTCGCGCTCGGTGATGCCGAGCGAGGCGCGCGCGCTCTCGTTCGGGGTGAACTCGCCACCACGGGGCTCGCGGCGAAAAAGCCGCCGGCCCACCCAGATGCCGAGCCCCAGGAATGCCGCTGCAATCAGTGCCACGTAGACCGTGGTTGCGTTCGTGCGGATCCAGAACTGGTATTCGAGCCACTGCAGCGCAACCGCGCCGGCCGCGAGTGCCAAGCCGTAGATGATCACGACCTTCAGCATCGAGCGAAGTTTACTCGTCTGCCGTTCGCAGGGTTGCGAGCCAGCTGCCGTCCGCGTCCAGTCGGGTCTCGACCTGCCAGGGCCGGCAGCAGACCGGGCAGTCCTCGACATACACCTGGTGCGGGCCGCCGCCGGCGTCGATCAGCAGATCGACCGGCTCGCCGCAGTAGGGGCATTGCGATGACACGCTATCATCCATGCGGCAAATGATTGCACGACCCACAGTCTTCGTGGCTACCCTCTGGCTGGTTGCCGTCGCCGGCTGCGCACCCGCCGCCCGGATGTCGGTCGAGCAGGACGTCGCGATTCCGATGCGCGACGGCGTTGTGTTGCGGGGCGATGTCTATCGCCCCGCAGGCGATGGCCCGTTCCCAGTGCTGGTCTTCCGCACGCCCTACGGCAAACACCATGCCGCCGCGAGCGATCGCGTTCATGCGAAGGCGGTCAAGCGCGGCTATGCCGTCGTCCTGCAGGACGTGCGCGGCCGCTACGCCTCCGCCGGGTTCTTCGATCCCTACCGGCAGGAAGGCCGGGACGGCTACGACACGATCGAATGGGCCGCAACACAATCCTGGTCCAACGGACGCGTGGGCACCTGGGGCCTGTCCTATCCGGGCGCCGTGCAATGGCTCGCCGCGATGGAGTCGCCGCCGCACCTGCTCGCCATGGCGCCGGCCATGACCTTTTCTTCGCCCCGAAATTTTTTCTACTCGAACGGCATTTTCGATTCGTCGTGGCTGCCGTGGATCTACCAGTACGTGGCGCCGGATGCTCGGCGCCGGCTCGGCTTGCCGGTCGGGGAAGACGCGGAGAAAAGCTGGCCGACGGTTGCCGCGCAGTACCAATCCTGGTTGCCGCTGCACGACTTGCCGTGGCTGCGGCAGGAAGCGCCGTACTACTTCGAGTGGCTCACGCATCCGCCCGAGGATTCGTGGTGGAACTGGGCGGAGCTTCGCGGCCGCTACGCAAAAGTGTCGGCCGCAGTGCTCAACTTGAGCGGCTGGTACGACGACGCGTATGGCGTCGAGGGTGCCGCGACCAATTTCAATGGCCTTGTGCAGGCGCGCAGCCGGCAGGGCGCCTCGCGCACGCACCTCGTGCTCGGCCCATGGGTGCACGGCGTCCCGGCAACGACGGGCGGGCGCGCCGGCGACCTGGATTTCGGGCCGAACGCCGCCTACGACTACGACGAGCAAGTTCTCGATTTCCACGACCACTACCTGCGCGGCATCGCCAATCGCTACTCCGAAACGGCGCCGGTGCGTTATTTCGTCATGGGTGCGAACGAGTGGCGCAACGCTGGCGCCTGGCCGCCGCCGAGCGACCGCGTGCAACCGATGTACTTCAATGCACCCGGCGACGACCGCCCGCACCGACTGACGGCCTCCGAACCGGCAGGCGCCCCGCCGCGGAGCACGTTCACCGGGAATCCGCTGGAACCGGTCACGGATCCTTACGTTGCGCCGGGTGCGCATGACTATCGCGCGCTCTCATCCCGCGAAGACGTCCTGACTTTCGATTCCGAACCCTTGCCGGAGGACCTGTGGGTCGCGGGCGAGATTACCGCTCTGATCCACGCATCCTGCGATTGCCGTGATTTCGATCTCTGGGTGCGCCTGCAGGACGTACACCCCGATGGTCGGGCGTTCAACCTGATGAGTCCCGGAAACGACGCACTGCGTGCCAGCTATCGCGACCCCGCGGCTGGCCCGCAGCCGCTGGAACCGGGGCGCGTCTACGAGCTACGAATGCCTGCGATGTTGACCGGCATCCGGCTGGCGAAGGGCCACCGGCTTCGCGCGCAGGTCTCGGCCTCATTCGCACCGCATCTCTCGCGCAATCTGCAGACCGGCGAATCCGAAGTCATCTCTTCGACGGCGCGCACCGCCGTCATCGCGATTCATCACGACTCGTCGCATCCGTCGCGATTGGAACTCCCGGTCGTCGCGCCCTGAGGAAGGACACTTCTCCCGCAAGCGGAGCGTGATCCGACAGCGACGCCCACGGTTGTCGCGGATCCGCGAGAGTGCCGCGTGACGCGCGTGCGCGCTGAATCCCTGGTGGGAATTCAGCGTCAGCACGCGAATGGTGGTTTTCGCTGACACGCGCTCGCTCCGTCGGCCGACGGCGCTGCGAGAAACCCGGCATCGATTCGCCGGAACCGCAACGCCGGCCTTGCATCTGCGACGTGCCCCGGAGGAATCTTGTACGGGGAGCGAGCGATGGCAATGGCAGTACTGATCGTCCTCGGCATAGTCGTCTTTTTCGTCGTCGTCATCTGGTCGATGAAACGTCATCGCGACCCTGTGCTCCGCGTCGAATGCGAAGATTCGATCGAGAAGCTGATGCCTTCGCTCGCCGGACTGTCGCTGAACAGCGCGATAGGCGGCAACAGCGTCGAGGTCTTCGAGAACGGAGCTTTCTTCGACGCCCTGATCGGCGAGATCGAGGGCGCGCGCAGGACCGTGCACTTCGAGAGTTTTCTCTGGAAGGAGGGCAAGCTCGGCCAGCGGCTCGCGGGCGCCTTGGCGGCGCGGGCGCGAGCCGGCGTGACCGTGCGCATCCTGCTCGATGCGACTGGCTCGAAAAAAATGGGCAAGGCCGTGGAAGGCCGACTCGAGAACGCCGGATGCCGGCTGGAGAAGTTCCATCGCTGGAACATCCAGAACATCGGCGTGCTGAACGAACGCGATCATCGCAAGCTCGCTGTGATCGATGGCCGCGTGGCCTTTGTGGGCGGACACTGCATCGTCGATACCTGGCTCGGCGATGCCGGCAAGGGGCAGGTCGCGGACGTCAGCGTGCGCTTGCGCGGCCCCATCGTGAATAGCGTGCAGTCCGCGTTCAGCGAGAACTGGGTCGGGCAGACCGGCGAGCTGTTCATGGGCGAGGACGTCTTCCCCGAGCAGGAGGACGCGGGAAACATCACGATACATGCGTCGTTCGTGAAGCCCGAGGGTTCCGCGCCGGCGGTCAAGCTCCTGCATCACGCGGCGATCTGCTGCGCCAGGCGGCGAATCTGGATCCAGAACCCTTATTTCATTCCGGAGCCGGAGGCGATCGACGCCTTTGGCAAGGCTGTCGAGCGTGGCGTAGACGTGCGGGTGCTGATGCCCTCGACGAGCGGCTCGGACAATCCCATCGTGCAGCACGCAGGGCACCGGAACTTCGAGAAGCTGATGCGCTGCGGCGTGCGTCTCTTCGAGTATCCCGCGTCGCTCCTGCACCAGAAGGTGATGACGATCGACGGACGCTGGTGCGCGATCGGATCGGCCAACTTCGACGACCGGTCGTTCGAAACCAACGACGAGCTGACACTCGGCATCCTGGACGAAGCAACGGCAGGGCAACTCGACCGGATATTCGAGAAATATGCCGCGAACTCGAGCGAGATTGAACTCGAACGATGGAGCAAGCGCAACTGGGCTCACAAGCTCGTGGACAATGCCTACTACCTGATCAACGAAATCCTGTGAAGGCCGGCGATGTCAGCCGGACCTGTCCGGCAGCAGCCGCCGATCAGACGCGCGCCGGCCTTGATCCATCCCGGCGCGAGGCTCGCGAGACTCTCGCGATCCGGCGCGCCGTGCCAGTCGTGAGTCACTCCGCTCCAGTGCTCGCCCGAATTCGGGTAGACGACAATCGGCTTGCCGGAGCCGGCACGCAACGCGTGTATTGAGGCGCCCACCACCTCTGGCTTCACGCAGTTGACGCCAATCGCGATCACGTTCGGCACGGCATCGAGCACGCGCGCGCACTCCGTCAACGGTTCGCCATGCGAGGTATGGACGCCGTCCGGCGAGGTGAAGCTGATCCACGCGAGCCGCGCAGGATGCCTCGACAGCAATTGCGCAAGTGCCCGCGCCTCATTGAGCACGGGAATCGTTTCGCAGGCGAGGAGATCAGCGCCCGATGCTGCGAGGACTTTGAGACGCGGCGCGTGAAACGCCATGAGTTCGCCGACGGAGAGGCCGTAGTCGCCGCGGTATTCCGCACCGTCGTGGGAGATCGCGCCATAGGGGCCGACCGAAGCGGCCACCAGCAGCCGGCGTTCGTCACCCAGATGATCGCGGTGATAGCGGGCGCGTGCGGAGATTGCGAGTTCAACGGAAAGCCGCAGCAACGCTGTTGTTTCCTCCGGATCGATCCCGGCCGCGGCAAAGCCTTCGTAGCTCGCCTGGTAACTTGCGCTGATCGCGACTTGTGCGCCGGCCACGTAATAGTCGTAATGGATTTGCTCGATGACCTCGGGCGCAGTCCGCAGGATCGCGGCAGACCACAGCGCGCCGGTGACGTCCTGTCCGCGCCGCTCGAGTTCCGTCGCAAGCCCGCCGTCGAGAACCAACAAGCCTTCGTCCAGTCCGGGAATCATTGAATCGACCTCTCGGTCGTGGCAAGCGCTCAGCGGTTGTCGTCGATCTCGTCCACCGAGGCCTGACCGGTCAGTTTCTGCCGGATGATGGCCCAGGACATGCCGACGCCGAGGATCAGCCCGAGCGCGACGAGAATCACCCAGGACATCGTGGTGGCGTTGGTCACATCGAGCCAGCCCCAGGAAACGAAGAGCCAGACGAGCGCGGCCGTGAACGCGGACATCAATCCGAGTCCCAGGATGCCGATCGCCTGCATCATCGAACGGGACAGGAAGATCCACAGGATCAATAGCACGATGCCGACCACCGCCTGGGCGGGCGAGACCGCCGGGAATACGCCGCGCACCCAATGGAAATAGCTGTAGCCGGCCGGATTGAACGTCGCCAGCACGAGCAGGAGCGCGAATACCACCCGCCCGACGAAGCCTGCGATCGAAATACTGTTCATTCGCCCGGACTCCTGAAAAACCCGCCGGGGCGATTATCGGCGTTATGGAACGCCGCGGGAAAGCGCGCCGTGCCCGAAATCCGGGCGGGGGAGGGCGTTTTCGGGTAGAATGCCGCGGTCTGGTGATTCCTCGTTTTGACTCGCTTGGCCCGTTCTGCCGCCTTCGGCGTGCTATCCGACCAGGTTCAGCCACCTTCGAAGCATTGCCTAACCAGCAGGCGGATATCCGCCTGCCGAAATCTTTCTCAGTGAGTAATTCATAGTGACCAAGTTGTTTGTTGGAAACCTTCCCTTCAGCGCCACCGAAGAATCCGTACGCGAGCTGTTCGCAGCCCACGGCACGATCGATTCGCTCGCCCTGATCAACGATCGTGAAACCGGACGCCCGCGCGGCTTCGGCTTCATCGAAATGTCGAGCGACGACGCGGCGAAAGCCATGCAGGCGCTGAACGGCAAGAACTTCGGCGGCCGTGACCTCAAGGTCAACGAAGCCCAGGCGCGCGAGCGTTCGGGCGGCGGCGGTGGTGGTGGCGGCAACCGCAATGGCGGCAATCGCTATTGATCCGTGGGCCCGGCCGGCCTTCCGGCCGGGCCATTTTCGAAGGCTGAACTGCACGAGGACACGCCGATGCGCATCGTTTCACGCACCACTCGTTCGCTCCTCGAGCAGAAACGCGAGCGCTCGCTCAAGAACCGCCAGGCCGCAGGCACGCTGGCCGGTGCCTGTCCGCGCGTCGAACGCGTGCGCATCCAGCTGCGCTTCCTTCCCGTGTCGGGCTCCGTGCCCGCCGCCCAGACTCATGCGCTCTATCCGTCGGCGCCGGCCTGGTTCGAGTTCGCCTGCCCGTTCGGCGACTGCGACGGCAGCTTCGACCTGAATGCCGTCGTATTGCCGCTCCTCGGACGCACCGGTCCCCAGGCTTCCGGCAGCCTTCATTGCAGCGGCACTCGCACCGGCAGCGCCATGACCCGCCAGCCCTGCAATTTGCGGGTCGACTACTGGACCGCGGCCGAATACCAGGCCATCGAGCGCATCGCCGGCTGATTGCTGGCCGCCGCTTGCGCGGCATTTTTCCGTTATGCTAATGTGAATCATTCTCATTCGCATTGACATAAGGGACCCCTCATGCCGTCTCTGAGACTCGCGCTCGGGCTGACGCTTGCGCTTGCGGCCATTCCCGCCGCCCGTGCCGACGATGCCGCCGCAGCGCCAACGCCGCTGCCGAAGGTCACAGTGACCGGCGAGCATGAAACCGAGGGCTACCTGGCCGATCGCAGCCGCACGGCGATGAAGACGGATACGCCGCTCATTGACGTCCCGCAGTCGGTCAGCGTGATCACGCGTGACCTGATCCAGGACCAGTCCATGCAGAGCCTCGCGGACGTCGCCCGCTACGTGCCGGGCGCGGGCATGGCGCAGGGCGAGGGCAACCGCGACACCGTCATCCTGCGCGGCAACAGCTCGACCGCGGACTTCTTCGTCGACGGCGTGCGCGATGACGTCGAGTATTTCCGCGACCTCTACAACGTGGACCGTGTCGAGGCGCTCAAGGGCCCGAACGCGATGATCTTCGGCCGCGGAGGCGCCGGTGGCGTGATCAACCGCGTCACGCGCCAGGCGAACTGGGACACCGTACGCGAGGTGACTCTCCAGGGCGGCTCCTGGGACAACCGGCGTGCCACCTTCGACGTCGGCGCGGGTCTCAGCGATGCCGTCGCCCTGCGGGTTACGGGTATGGTCGAAGACTCGGACAGCTACCGCGACGGCGTCGAGCTAAAGCGTCAAGGGGTCAATCCGACGGCGGCGTTCCGCCTCGGTGAGGACACCACGCTGCGGCTCTCCTACGAATATTTTGACTATGACCGCACCGCGGATCGCGGCATCCCGTCGCTGGACGGAGTGCCGTTCAAGACCGACGAGGACACGTTTTTCGGCGATCCGACGATCTCGCCGACGCGCGCGACGGTCAACCTGGCGTCGGTCGTGCTCGAACATGCGTTCAACGATGACGTCCGGATCCGCAACCGGACGCTGTACGCGGACTACGACAAGTTCTACCAGAACGTATTCCCGGGCGCCGTGGACACGCTTGCAGGCACTGTCACGATCACCGCCTACAACAATGAGCAACTGCGCGAAAACGTATTCAACCAGACCGACCTGACGTTTTCGGCCATGACCGGCGCGGTTCGCCACCGGTTGCTTGTGGGTGCGGAGTTCGGCGAGCAGGTGACGGACAACTTCCGCAACACCGGCTTCTTCAATGACGCGACGACGTCCGTGCAGGCGCCAGTGGACGATCCGACGATTTCCGTGCCGGTGACTTTCCGCCAGAGCGCGACGGACGCCGACAACCACAGCCGCGCGACGGTCGCGGCGTTCTACGTGCAGGACCAGATCGAGTTCACGCCGCAGCTCGAGGCGGTGCTCGGCCTGCGCTACGACCATTTCGACGTGGATTCACGCAACAACCGCACGGGCGATGCATTCTCGAGCACGGACGACCTGCTGTCGCCGCGCGCCGGGCTGGTCTACAAGCCGGCCGGCATCGTCTCGGTCTATGCGAGCTACAGCATGAGCTACGTGCCGCGTGCCGGCGCCCAGCTCGCCTCGCTCAACCTCGCGAACGAGGCGCTCGATCCCGAGGAGTTCGAGAACGTCGAAGTCGGCGCCAAGTGGGACCTGCGACCGGGGCTCGCTCTGACGGCCGCCGTTTACCAGCTCGACCGCAGGAACGTCGTGATTCCCGACCCGAACGACCCGGGCCAGTCGATCCTGGTGAACGGCCAGCGCACCGAAGGCGTCGAGTTCGGTGTCAGCGGCCAGCTCACCGAGCGCTGGAGCATGCAGGGCGGTTATGCCTTCCAGGATGGCGAGCTGACGGCGGCCCTCGGCGGCGCCACGCTGGCGCAACTGCCCGAGCACGTCGCCTCGCTCTGGAACAAAGTCCAGCTGACGCCGGCCTGGAGCGTGGGCCTCGGCGTGATCCACCAGACGGAGATGTTCGCCGCGGCCGACAACGCCGTGACGCTGCCAGACTTCACGCGCGTGGATGCGGGCGTATTCTTCGAGCCCGGCGAGCGCCTGCGGCTGCAGCTCAACGTCGAAAACCTGTTCGACGAAAACTACTACCCCAACGCGCACAACAACAACAACATCACGCCGGGATCGCCGCTCGCAATCCGCGCCGGAGTGACCGCCCGCTTCTGAGCCGGCACCGGCGCGCTGCCTGCGCGGCGGCCCGGGCAATCGCCCGGCTTGCATTGCGTCGCGGCCGGCGTATATTACGATAATCCGTGAAATATGGGAATGACATGAATACCCCCCAGGCCGTCGGCACGCTCGCTGCACTCGCGCACGAACATCGGCTGAGGATCTACCGGCTGCTGATCGAAGCGGGCCCCGCCGGGCTCAATGCCGGCACCATTGCGGCGCGCCTGAAGCTGCTGCCGTCCTCGCTCACGTTTCACGTCCAGCACCTGCATCGTGCGGGACTCGTCACGCAGGAGCGCAACAGCCGGCAGATGATCTATGCCGCGGACTTCGGCGTGATGAATGGGCTGGTCGCCTTCCTGACCGAGAACTGCTGCGCCGGCAGCAGCTGCAAGCCGGCTGCCGTATCGCCTCGCCGTGCCGGCGCCCGCAGTTCCCGCGCGGCAAAGGCCGCGTGATGGCCGCCGTGGTGCTCCATGCGGAACCGACGCGGGATGCCGCCGTCTCGATGCTGAAGGAGAGCGGACTGCCGGCGGCCGACCTGACCGACGGCCACATGCGGCATTTCTTCTATACGGGAGCGGCGAACCGGCCGCAGGGACTCATCGGCATCGAGATCCAGGGCGACGATGCGCTGCTGCGTTCGCTGGTCGTCACGCCGGGTCTTCGCTCAACCGGGCTTGGCACCGCGCTCGTGCAAAGGGCCGAGGCCCATGCGCGGGCGCAGGGCGCCCGCTCGATGTACCTGCTGACGACGACCGCGGAACAGTTCTTTGCGCGGCGCGGCTACGCGAAGCTCGACCGCGCGGACGCGCCAGCCGGAATCCGGACGACCCGCGAATTCGCGGACATCTGTCCCGCTTCTTCCATCTTCATGTTCAAGCCACTCTGAGGAAACCACGATGAAACGGCTGCACGTCCATGTCAGCGTCGACGACCTTTCGGCATCGATCCGGTTCTACAGCACGCTGTTCGCGGCCGAGCCGAGCGTGACCAAAGGCGACTACGCAAAGTGGATGCTCGACGATCCGCGCGTCAACTTCGCGATTAGCCGGCGCGGCAACGAGGCCGGCATCCGCCACCTCGGCGTGCAGGTCGAGGACCGCGCGGAACTTGCCGACATGTACTCCCGCCTGCAGCGCGCGGAAACGGCGGTGCTGGACGAGGGCGCGACCACCTGCTGCTACGCAAAAAGCGAGAAATCCTGGATCGCGGATCCGCAGGGCGTGCAGTGGGAGACGTTCCTGACGACCGGCGAGAGCACGGTGTACGGCGGGCGCGGAGCGGAGGGCGTCGCCGCGAAGCCTTGCTGCGAGCCAGGATCCGCCGCGCGGTGACGCAGTGAGCGCCGGCGTCTTCGTGGTGCTGTTTCTCTGCACTGGCAACTCGGCTCGCAGCATCCTGGCCGAGCAACTGTTGAACCACAGGGGACTCGGGCGATTTCGCGCTTACAGCGCCGGCAGCCATCCGAAAGGCACGGTGCATCCGCTTGCGCTCGAAATGCTGCGCGAGCAACGCTTGGCCATCGACGGCCTGCGCAGCAAGGGCTGGGAAGAGTTCGCAGCCGCAGGCGCTCCGCAGATCGATGCCGTAATCACGGTCTGCGACAACGCTGCGGCAGAGGCGTGCCCGATCTGGCCTGGCGGGCCGATGACGGCGCACTGGGGGGTTGCGGATCCGGCGCTGGTCGCGGGTTCGGATGCCGATCGCAGGAGGGCGTTCGAGCGCGCCTATCGCGAACTCGACGCAAGAGTCGAGGCGCTCGTCAACCTGCCGGTCGCTTCGCTCGACCCATCGCAGCTTCAGGACCAGCTGGGAAAGATAGGGCAGATCGACCACGACGCGAAGGCCTGACCGATGAATCGCCGGCTGCTGGCCGAAGCGATTGGCTCGTTGCTGCTGGCTGCGGCAGTCATCGGCTCCGGCGTAATGGCCGATCGGCTTGCCGCCGGCAACGCTGCCGTTGCGCTGTTAGCGAACACGCTCGCGACAGTCGCAGCGCTCGCCACGTTGATCGCAGTATTCGCGCCCGTCAGCGGCGCACACTTCAATCCGCTCGTCAGCAGCGTCATGGCAGCCCGTGGAACACTCGCTTGGCGTGACGCGGCGTCGTACAGCTGCGTCCAGATTGCCGGCTGCTGCGCGGGCGCGATCCTCGTGCACGCGATGTTCGAGTTGCCGCTGCTGCAATTGTCGTCACAAGCCCGTGGTGGCCCTTCGCAATGGCTTGCAGAATTTGTCGCGACAGGCGGGCTGATCCTCATCATCGCCGGCAGCTGCGGTGAGACGCGAGTTGCCTGGACGGTTGCCGCCTGGATCGGCGCCGCGTACTGGTTCACTTCCTCGACGTCTTTTGCCAATCCGGCAATCACGATTGCACGGGCGTTGTCGGACACTTTCACCGGCATCCGCCCGGTGGATGTCCCGGCATTCGTAGTGGCGCAATCGCTGGGAGGCCTCGCCGGATTCGCCCTTTCCCGATTCCTGTTCCCGGCCGGCCGACGCTTACCTTAGACTCGGAGCCCGACTCCGGCAGATGGGGAACGGCGCATGAGCAAGTTGACCTGCGGCCTGATCCAGATGGCGCTCAAGGGCGACACGTCGATGGCGCCCGACCGTATCCGCGACCTCATGATCGAGGCGCACATGCCCTACATCGCGGAGGCGGCCGCCAAGGGCGTGCAGGTGCTCTGCTTCCAGGAAGTCTTTACGCAGCCTTACTTCTGTCCCGGCCAGGACCGCAAATGGTATGCGGCGGCCGAGGCAATACCCGACGGGCACACGACGCGGCTCATGCAGAAGCTCGCGAAGCAGCACCGCATGGTGATCGTGGTGCCGATCTACGAAGAGGCGATGCCCGGCGTCTACTACAACACCGCCGCGGTGATCGACGCCGACGGCGCCTTCCTCGGCAAGTACCGTAAAATGCACATCCCGCAAGTGGATCCCGGCTTCTACGAGAAATTCTTCCTCAAGCCGGGCGACCTCGGCTATCCGGTCTTCGACACCGCCTACGTGAAGCTCGGCGTCTACATCTGCTATGACCGTCACTTCCCCGAGGGCTGGCGCGCGCTCGCGCTGAATGGTGCCGAGTACATCGTGAACCCCTCGGCGACCGTCGCCGGCCTCAGCAAATACCTGTGGGAGCTCGAGCAGCCGGCGTCCGCCGCCGCGAACGGCGTCTTCATCGGCGCGATCAACCGCATCGGCCGCGAGCAGCCCTGGGCGGATCGCATGGGCGAGTTCTACGGTTCGAGCTACATCGTCAATCCGCGCGGCAAGATCGAGGCGCAGGCGAGCTACGACAAGGACGAGCTCCTGGTGCACACGATCGACCTGGACCTGATCCGCGAAGTGCGGAACACCTGGCAGTTCTTCCGCGACCGCCGGCCGGAGTCCTACGGCGGCCTGGTCTGACGCGATGCCGGAACTGAAGACGGCGAGCCGCGAGATCGCCACCGGCGGTTTCGTCGAGCTCGATCCCGGCACGGACGTCACGTCGAGCCCGCGCTGGAACGGGGACATCGCGCCGACAAGGCTGTCCGCGCGAACCTGGAATCACTGGCACATCGCCGCACTCTGGGTCGGAATGGCGATCTGCGTGCCGACCTATACGCTCGGCGGCGTGCTGACCGCGTACTTCGGCCTGTCGGTGAGCGAGGCGCTCTGGACGATCCTGGTCGCGAACGTCGTGATCCTGGTCCCGCTGACGCTGAATGCCTATCCCGGCACCAAATACGGCATCCCGTTTCCCGTGTTGCTGCGTTCGTCCTTCGGCATCGTCGGCTCGAACGTGCCGGCGCTGATCCGCGCGCTCGTCGCCTGCGGCTGGTTCGGCATCCAGACGATGTTTGGCGGCATCGCGGTCCACCTGCTGTTCGTTGCGATCTGGCCGCCGTGGGCAGAACTCGGCGGCCGCGGCGAGGTGATCGGCTTTTTCCTGTTCTGGATCTGGAATCTCTGGATCGTCATACGCGGCTCCGAGTCCATCAAACTCATGGAGACGATCGCGGCGCCGCTCCTGCTCTTCGTCGGCATCGGCCTGATCGTCTGGGCCTGGCCGCAGGCTTCACTCAGCGAAATCCTCACGGCGCCGCCGGCACGGCCCGAAGGATCGTCGTTCCTCAAGTATTTCTTCGGCGGCCTGACCGCGATGGTCGGGTTCTGGGCGACGCTCTCGCTCAACATCCCGGACTTCAGCCGCTTCGCGGATTCGCAGAAGAGCCAGGTGGTCGGGCAGATCGTCGGCCTGCCGCTCACGATGTTCCTGTTCGCGGGCCTCGGTGTGATCATGACCGCAGCATCGAGTTCGCTGGTCGGCGAGACCGTCTCGGACCCGATCAACCTGATCGGGTACATTGACAACCGCTTCTGGGTTGCGGTCTCGATGCTGATCGTCATCCTCGCGACGGTGTCGACCAACACGGCCGCGAACATCGTCTCGCCCACCAACGACTTCCAGAACCTCGCGCCGCGGCGCATCGATCACACGCGCGGCGTGCTGCTGACCGGACTGATCGGCGTGCTGCTGATGGGCTGGGAGCTCATGAAGAAGATGGGCTGGCTCCAGTCCGAGGTCAGCGTCGAGAGCCTGTATTCGAACTGGCTGATCGGCTATTCGAGCCTGCTCGGCCCGATTGCCGGCATCATGATCACCGACTATTTCATCGTCCGCCGCCAGCGCCTCGACCTCGCGGGCCTCTACCGGGACGACGGGCCCTATCCGGCCTGGAACCGCGCGGGCTTCATCGCCTTCTTCGTGCCGGTCGCGCTAACCCTGTTGGCGATCGTGACCGGGCGGCTGCGCTGGTTCTACGACTACGGCTGGTTCACGGGGTCGCTGCTCGGCGGAGTACTCTATTATCTGGCGAGCCGGCGGAGGCAGGCATGACGCTCTTGATCCGGGGTGGCACGGTGGTGACGGCGGAGCTGACGCTCCGCGCCGACGTTCTCTGCGATGGCGGGCGCATCGTCGAAGTGCGCGAGGGCATCGAAGCGCCGCGCGGCGCCGAGGTGGTCGACGCCGGCTCGCAGTACGTCATGCCGGGCGGGATCGATCCGCACACCCACATGCAGCTGCCCTTCATGGGCACGGTCGCGAGCGACGACTTCTACACCGGCACGGCGGCGGGCCTTGCCGGCGGCACGACGATGATCATCGACTTCGTGATCCCGAATCCGCAGCAGAACGTCATGGCGGCCTACCGCGAATGGCGCGGCTGGGCCGAGAAGGCCTGTGCCGACTATTCCTTCCACGTCGCCATCACCTGGTGGGACGAGTCGGTCGCGAAGGATATGGAGACGCTCGTGCGCGAGCACGGCGTCAACAGCTTCAAGCACTTCATGGCCTACAAGGGCGCGATCATGGCCGATGACGAGACGCTGGTGAACAGCTTCTCGAAGGCGATCACGCTCGGCGCGATCGTGACCGTGCACGCCGAGAACGGCGAGCTCGTGTACACGCTGCAGGACCGCATCTACAAGCAGGGCATCACGGGACCCGAGGGCCATCCGCTGTCGCGCCCACCGGAAGTGGAGGGCGAGGCGGCGAACCGCGCGATCCGCATCGCCGAGGTGCTGCGCGTGCCGCTCTACGTCGTGCACGTGTCCTGCCGCCAGGCGCTCGAGGCCATCACGCGCGCGCGTAATGAGGGGCAACGCGTATTTGGAGAGGTGCTCGCGGGTCACCTGCTCGTGGACGACTCGGTCTATCGCGATCCCGACTTCACGCGCGCGGCGGCCCACGTGATGAGCCCGCCGTTCCGTTCCGCCGAGCACCAGGCGGCGCTATGGCGCGGGCTGCAGTCGGGCAACCTGCAGACGACGGCGACCGACCACTGCTGCTTCTGCGCGCCGCAGAAAGCCGCAGGCAAGGACGATTTCCGCAAGATCCCGAACGGCACGGCCGGCATCGAGAATCGCATGGAAGTGCTCTGGCACCACGGCGTCGGCACCGGCCGCCTGACCATGAACGAGTTCGTGCGCGTGACCTCCACGAACGCCGCGCAGATCTTCAACATCTATCCGCGCAAGGGCAGCGTCAGCGTCGGCGCGGATGCCGACCTCGTCGTTTGGGACCCGAAGGCGACCAAGACGATTTCGGCAAAGACCCATCGCCAGAACATCGACACCAACATCTTCGAGGGTATGACGGTCACGGGCACGGCTTCGCACACGATCAGCGGCGGGAAGCTCGTATTCGCAGAAGGCGACCTGCGCGCGGTACGCGGCGCCGGACGCCACGTGGACCGGCCGCCGTATCCGCCGTACTACGACGCGGTGCGCCGGCAGACGGAACTCTCAAAGCCGAGCGCCGTGCCGCGCCGCGTTTGATCCGATGGATCGCCCGCAACCGGACGTGGCCCCGGCCCGGCTTTCCGCCGAGGAGATCGAGCGGAATTTCTCCGACCTGCACCCGCCGCTGTCGCGCTCCGAGGCGCTGATCGCGGCCGATCGCTGCTATTTCTGCTTCGCCGCGCCCTGCACGACGGCCTGTCCGACCGGCATCGACATCCCGCGCTTCATCCAGTCGATCCGCAGCGACGACCTCGAAGGCGCGGCCCGCGCGATCCTCTCCGAAAACATCATGGGCGGCATGTGCGCCCGCGTTTGCCCGACCGAGGTGCTGTGCGAAGAGGCCTGCGTGCGGAACATGCACGAGGACAAGCCGGTCGACATCGGGCTGCTGCAGCGCCATGCGACCGATCCGGTATTCGCGGACGGGACGCAACTCTTCGAACGAGCGCCATCGACTGGCAAGCAGGTCGCCGTCGTCGGCGGTGGTCCCGCGGCGCTTTCCTGCGCGCACCGGCTGGCCTGCCTCGGCCATGCCGTCACGATCTTCTGCCGCGACGGCAAGCTCGGCGGTCTCAACGAATTCGGGATCGCGGCCTACAAGACGGTGGACGATTTTGCCCAGCGCGAAGTCGCCTGGATCCTGTCGATCGGCGGCATCGAAGTGCGCGCGGGCGTCGCGCTCGGCCGCGAACAGTCGCTCGGGCAGCTCTGCCGCAACCATGACGCCGTGTTCCTCGCGATCGGGCTCGCCGGCGTCAACCAGCTCGGACTCGACGCCGAGAACCTGCCCGGTGTCGTGGACGCGGTCCGTTTCATCGCTGAACTGCGACAATCGCCGGACAAGTCGCAGGTCCCCGTCGGGAGGCGCGTGGTCGTCGTCGGCGGCGGCATGACCGCGATCGATGCGGCCGTGCAGAGCCGGCGGCTCGGCGCGGAGGACGTCACGATCGTCTATCGCCGCGGGCCGGAACAGATGGGCGCGAGCCGGTTCGAACAGGAACTTGCGCAGACGAGCGGCGTGCGTATCCGCCACTGGGCGCGCCCGGTGCGGCTGGTCGGCAGCGAGCACGTGACGCGGATCGAATTCGAGTGCACGCGCGCGGGCGCCGGCGGGCGGCTCGAGGGCACGGGCGAGTCTTTCGCGCTGAATGCGGACGTCGTGTTCAAGGCGATCGGACAGGAGATTGCCTGGGGCGAGCTCGGCTCTGCTGCTGACCAGGTGCTCCGCATCGCCGACGGCCGCATCGAAGTGGATGCGGAGCGGAAAACCTCGGTCGACAACGTCTGGGCGGGCGGCGACTGCGTCGCGGGCGGCAAGGATCTCACGGTCTCGGCCGTGCAAGACGGGAAGCTCGCGGCCCTCGCCATCGACCGCTACCTGAAGGCTGCATCGCCATGATCGACCTCGCCTCCGAATTCCTCGGCATCCGCTCGCCGAACCCGTTCTGGCTCGCGTCGGCGCCGCCGACCGACAAGGCCTACAACGTCAACCGCGCGTTCGAGGCGGGCTGGGGCGGCGTGGTCTGGAAGACGCTCGGTGAAGATCCGCCGATCGTCAACGTCAGCGGCCCGCGCTACGGCGCGATTCACTCGAACGACCGGCGAGTGATCGGCTTCAATAACGTCGAGCTGATCACCGACCGGCCGCTCGACACGAACCTGCGCGAGATCCGCCAGGTGAAGCGCGACTGGCCGGATCGTGCGCTGGTCGTCTCCGTGATGCTGCCGATGAAGCACGAGGCCTGGGCGAAGTACGTGCCGATGATCGAGGACACGGGCGCGGATGCGCTCGAACTCAATTTCGGCTGTCCGCACGGCATGTCGGAACGCGGCATGGGTTCCGCGGTCGGACAGGTGCCCGAGTACATCCAGCAGGCGGCCGAGTGGTGCAAGTCGGTCGCGAAAATCCCGGTCATCGTCAAGCTGACGCCGAACGTCACGAACATCCTGCCGCCGGCGAGGGCGGCAAAGCAGGGCGGCGCGGACGCGGTGTCGCTGATCAACACGATGAATTCGATCATGCGGGTCGACTACGACTCGCTGACCATGTATCCCGCGACCGACGGCAAGGGGTCGCACGGCGGTTATTGCGGGCCGGCGGTCAAGCCGATCGCGCTGCACATGGTCGCGGAGATTGCGCGCCATCCCGAGACCCGCGGCCTGCCGATCTCCGGGATCGGCGGGGTCACGGACTGGCGCGATGCGGTTGACTTCCTCGCGCTCGGCGCGAGCAACGTGCAGGTCTGCACGGCGGCGATGGTCTACGGTTTCAAGATCATCGACGACCTCACGAGCGGACTCTCGCGCTTCCTGCGCGACAAGGACATGAAAAGCGTCTCCGAACTGGTCGGCCGCGCGGTGCCGTCCGTGACGGACTGGCAGTACTTGAATCTCAATTACGTCGTGAAAGCGCGCATCGACCAGGACCTTTGCATCCAGTGCGGCCGCTGCCACATCGTCTGCGAAGACGCCTCGCACCAGGCGATCACGCACACGGTGAATGGCGAGCGTCGCTTCGAGGTCATCGATGCGGAATGCGTCGGCTGCAACCTCTGCGTCAGCGTCTGCCCGGTTGCCGACTGCATCACGATGGTCCGGCAGGCCTCAGGGGTAGACGCCCGGACGGGGCGCCCGATCGAAGACCAGCCGGCGGACTGGACCACGCATCCCAATAACCCGATGCGTCGGCCGGCATGACGCCGGATTACGCGGCCATGCTCGCGATTGCGATCGCCGAGGCCCGCGCGGGCCTGGCCGAGGGTGGCATCCCGATCGGCGCCGCGCTGTTCGCCGCCGATGGGAAGCTGCTTGGGCGCGGGCGCAATCGCCGGGTGCAGGAGGGCGATCCGTCCGTGCACGGGGAAACCGACGCTTTCCGCAAGGCCGGCCGCCAGCGCAACTATCGCGAGACGATCATGGTCACGACGCTCGCGCCCTGCTGGTACTGCAGCGGGCTCGTCCGCCAGTTCAACATCGGCACGGTCGTCGCCGGGGAATCGGTGAACTTCGCCGGAGGACTCGATTGGCTGCGGTCGCACGGCGTGCGGATCGTGGACCTGCACTCGGACGAATGCATCGCAATGCTCCGGGACTACATCCGCGCCCATCCGGCGGTCTGGAACGAGGACATCGGCGAGCTGTAACCATTCCGCCCGCAGGTGGACTATGATCACGCCCAGTCAACGCATTCCCTGAGGGGGGGAACCCGATGAACAAGAAAAAGCTCGCGCTCGTCCTGGGCGCGGTCCCGGTTGCTGGTCTCGGCTTTCATCCGCTGATCGCTGCGCAGGAAGCGGACAAGCCCGTTTTCGAGGAAGTGATCGTCACGGCGCAGAAGCGCGAGCAGAGCATCTACGACGTGCCGGTCGCGATCAGCGCGTTCTCGGCGGATATGGTCGAGAAGCAGGGCATCACGAGCCTGACGGACGTCGGCAAGTTCGTGCCGAACCTGAACGTCACGGAATTTTCGGCCGGCCACACGTCCTCGGCCAATCCGTTCATCCGCGGCATCGGCCTGCAGGATCACCTGATCACGACGGATCCTGGCGTCGGCGTGTATGTCGACGGCGTTTATCTCGGCCGGCAGGTCGGCCAGAACTGGAACCTGACAAATATCGAGCGCATCGAGGTGCTGCGCGGACCACAGGGCACGCTGTATGGCCGCAATTCCATCGGCGGCGCAATCAACATCATCACGCGCAGGCCGGGCGACGATGAGGGCGGGCGGCTCTCGGTGATGGCGGGCACGCGCGACCGCCTCAATGTGGATGCTTACGGCAACATGCGGGTGTCCGACCACGTCGCGCTGTCGCTGACGGGCGCCTATCAGTCGCGCGGCGGTCTCGGCGATTTCGTCAACATCCCGAACGCCCGGAAGCGCGTCGGCGAGATGGAAGACACCTCGGGCCGGTTCGCGCTGCTGGTCGAGCCAACTGATCGCCTGTCATTCCTGTTTGCCGCCGACGCCAACAGCGGCAGCGGCGGCCTCAGGCCCTATGACACGCTGATCGACGAGATTCCGAGCGGCTCCATGGCCCAGGCGGGCTACACGAATGCCGACACGGCGAGCAACCCGTACAACAACAACACCGGCCAGGCC
>JANNKZ010000057.1:0-4135 GCA_031396515.1 Gammaproteobacteria bacterium | reverse complement strand
TCACAGGATTCGTGAAGCCGCCGACCTCGAATGGCCGCGACATATCGAATCGCAATGCGAGCTGGGAAAGCTGGTACTCCGCGACGTTGAATCGGGTTGGACTCGCGTCGCCGAGCGATACGTTCAGCGAGTTCGAGATGTCGTGATCGAAATCGTTGGCGCCGTAGACCACGCTCGCGTCCCAGGTCCAGTCCGACGCCAGCGTTCCGCGGAGACCCGCCGCCAGCGAAAAATCGATGCTGGTCGCTTCCAGCAACGGGATGTAGCCGTCCGGAAAGATCGTGGGCACGTTCGCAAACGAATCCGGATAACGGAAGAAGTTCGCGCCTTCGCCGTCGCGGTGCGAGTAGCCGCCGAACGAATACAGTTCGAGGTCCCCGCCCAGGCCGAATTCCGAATTGAACATCAGCAGCGCGTCTTCCATCCGGCCATCACCGGCCTTGTGGGTTTGCGTGCCGAGCAGCGCCAGGTTCGGAGGGGTCTGGTTCTCGAAGAAGGGAATCTGGTCGGGGCCGGATCGCAGCGTGGGATCGCGCTCGCGAAACTCCGCGGTCACGTTGAGGAAGCCACGGTCCGACCCGAATCCGGCGTTGACCGACGCAAACAGCGTGTCGCCATCCTCGATGCTGTCGCCGGTCGGCTCGAAATCCGTCCGGTGCTGGCCGATGCTCGCGGTCGCCTCGCCGCCCGCGGACGCGTCTTTCAGCACGATGTTGACTACACCCGCAATCGCGTCCGAACCGTACTGGGCGCCGGCGCCATCACGCAGCACTTCGATGCGCTTGATCGCGCCGGCCGGGATGCTGTTGAAATCGACCGGGCTCGTGCCCTTTCCGAGCTTGGATTCAGTGGTCAGTGTCGCGGTGCCGTGGCGCCGCTTGCCATTGACCAGCACGAGCGTCTGGTCCGGGCTCAAGCCACGCAACTGCGCAGGCCGGACGACGTCGGCAAAGTTCGAGTTGGACTGCCGCGGCAGGTTGAATGACGGCACCAGTGCCTGCAGAGCCGCACCCGCTTCGCCCGGAACCGCGGCAGAACGGCGGATGGCGTCCGGCAGAACGACGTCGATCGGGGCGAGGCTTTCGTCGACGCTGCGGCCGGCCGTGCGTGTTCCGACGACGACGACTTCCTCGAGTGCCGGTTCGTCGTCTGCTGCCAGGGCGGGCAAGGCGCCCAGCAGACCGATACCCGACGCTGCGGAGTACAGAACGGATCGAACGGCGGCGCGAAGGTTTACCGACATGAAACGAACTCCCACGCCGCCCACGGCGCGATCTCAGTGTAGTGGCGACAAAAAGCGCTGGTCAACGCCGGATCTGGATGCTCCATGCCGGACCCGATCCGACCGCATAGCGCTCGGCGAAATTACCCTGGTTGATCGCCAGCGAAACGCTGTCAAGACTGTTCAGGTATAGCAAAGGATCGTTGAGCTCCACCTGCCCGAATGTAGTGACATAGGGAACGGCAAGGTTAAGAACTTCTACATCGCCCTTCAGAATTCTTATCTTGAGCGTGTCGCCGATCGATGCCTCCAGTTTGCCAAAAACCGCGCGATCGACATTGGTCCAGATGTTGCCGTAGTTGCCGTCATGGCTCTGCACGTTGCCGTAGACGACGCCGTCCGCGAAGCGCGCCCGCTCGTGCGGGATCGAGACGACTTCTGGCGGCAACTCGCGCCCGACCTGCTCGAAGCTGATCACGCCTGCCGCCAGCCGGGCGGCAGTGTACGCGTATACGTCGCGCCCGTGGAACGTAAAGGACTTTTCGGAGTTCTTCCGCCGGTTGACCGCCTCGTCGATCTCGCGCACGGCGGCGATGCCAAGCCTCGGCGCCACGAACGTGAGGGTGCCGTTGTCCGGCGTCACGAAGTAATGGCCCGACCGGGTCTTGAGCACGACCGACTTGCGCTCCGTGCCGACTCCCGGGTCCACGACCGACACGAATACCGTGCCGGCCGGCCAGTACTCGGCGGTCTGCACCAGCCGCAACGCCCCCTGCCAGATGTTGTATGGCTCGATGTGATGCGTGAGGTCGTAGATGTGGATGTCGGGCGACACGCCGACGGCGACGCCCTTCATCGAAGCGACGGCACCGTCCAGCGTGCCGAAATCGGATTGCAGGACCAGGATCGGCTGGGAGGCCGCCGCCCCGAATGTCAGCAGCGCCCCGAGCAGTACCGCGGAAACTAATGTGCGTCGCATGATCTGAATCTTCGCTCCGTGGTCACTAGCCCGCCATCCGGTCCGCATCCGCGCCGAGACTTGCATGCCGCAGCGCCGCGATGTCGTCGCGGAGCTTCGCCGCCTTCTCGAACTCGAGATTGCGCGCGAGCCGGTACATTTCCGTCTCGAGCTTGGCGATCTGGCGCAAGGCCTGGTCCGGCGTCATGCGCACGAACTTGCTCTTGACCCACTCTGAGGCGGGCACCTCGCGCGCGCCTTCCATGATGTCCTTGACCGCCTTCTTGATCGAGGTCGGCACGATGCCGTGCTCCTCGTTGTACGCGAGCTGCTTGGTGCGCCGCCGGTTCATCTCCGCGATTGCGCGCTCCATCGAACCCGTCATCCGGTCGGCATAGAGGATCGCGGTGCCGCGTTCGTTCCGCGCCGCGCGGCCGACGGTCTGGATCAGGGAGCCCGCGGAACGCAGGAAGCCTTCCTTGTCCGCATCCAGGATGGCGACCAGCGAGACCTCCGGCAGGTCGAGTCCCTCGCGCAGCAGGTTGATGCCGACCAGCACGTCGAATTTTGCGAGCCGCAGGTCGCGGATGATCTCGACCCGCTCGACGGTCTCGATGTCGGAATGCAGGTAGCGGACCTTGACGCCGTGCTCGTCGAGGTAGCCCGTCAGGTCCTCGGCCATGCGCTTGGTCAGCGTCGTCACGAGCACGCGTTCTTCGCGGGCGACGCGGATGCGGATCTCGGACAGCAGGTCGTCCACCTGGGTCGCGACCGGTCGCACCTCGACGGTCGGGTCGACGAGGCCGGTCGGCCGCGCCACCTGCTCGACCACCTGGCCGGACTTGGCGAGTTCGCGGTCGGCGGGCGTCGCGGACACGTAGATCGTCTGCGGCTGGACCTGCTCGAACTCGTCGAAGCGCAGCGGCCGGTTGTCGAGAGCCGACGGCAGCCGGAAACCGTACTCGACCAGAGTCTCCTTGCGCGAGCGGTCGCCCTTGTACATGCCCTGGAGCTGCGGGATCGTCACGTGGCTTTCGTCGATGACGAGCAGCGAATTGCGCGGCAGGTAGTCGAACAGGCAGGGCGGCGGCTCGCCGGGCGCGCGGCCCGACAGGTAGCGCGAATAATTTTCGATGCCGGAACAGTAGCCGAGCTCGTTCATCATCTCGAGATCGAACATCGTGCGCTGCTCGAGGCGCTGGGCTTCGAGCAGCTTGTTGGCCGCACGCAGCTGCTCGAGCCGCACCTTCAGCTCGACCTTGATCTCCGCGATGGCGCCGGTCACCCGCTCGCGCGGCGTGACGTAATGCGTGGACGGGAAAACCGTTAGGCGCGGCACCTTGCGCAGCACCTCACCCGTGAGCGGGTCGAAGTACGACAGCGCCTCGATCTCCTCGTCGAAGAACTGCACGCGCACCGCGTCACGCTCGGATTCCGCCGGGAAGATGTCCACGACGTCCCCGCGCACGCGGAAGGTGCCCTGACGCAGGTCCACGTCGTTTCGCGTGTACTGCATGTCCGCGAGCCGGCGCAGCAGCTGCCGGTGATCCATGCGGTCGCCTCTGACGAGGTGCAGCACCATTTTCAGGTAGGCCTCGGGGTCGCCGAGGCCGTAGATCGCGGAGACGGTCGCGACGATGATCGAATCCGGCCGTTCGAGCAGGGCCTTGGTCGCCGACAGGCGCATCTGCTCGATGTGTTCGTTGATCGAGGCGTCCTTCTCGATGTAGGTGTCCGAGGACGGGACGTAGGCTTCCGGCTGGTAGTAGTCGTAGTACGAGACGAAGTACTCGACCGAGTTGTGCGGGAAGTATTCCTTGAACTCGCCGTAGAGCTGGGCGGCGAGCGTCTTGTTGTGCGCCAACACAAGGGTCGGCCGCTGCAGGCTCTGGATCACATTTGCGATCGTGTAGGTCTTGCCGGAACCGGTAACGCCGAGGAGCGTCTGGTGCGCA
>JANNKZ010000055.1:0-1852 GCA_031396515.1 Gammaproteobacteria bacterium | reverse complement strand
GACGCGCACGATGCGCGCGAGTTCCTCGCGCTCAGCGCCCGGCGGCGTCCAGCGGAACATCAGCGCGATCGCGAACACGAGCGCGGCGGCTGCGCTCGCCCAGAGCGCCCAGGTCCGCTCGCGGCGCCGCGCGGTCTTCTCGCGAAACGCCGCGGTCGCGGCGCCGAGCACCCGCACGTAAGCGTCGTCCGGCGGCTCGGTGCGCCTGCCGGCGGTGCGGATCAGGGATTCGACCAGGTCGGATTGCTTGTCCATGGAACTCCTCACGCGGGCTGCCGGCCAGGCGGCCCGGACAGGTCCTCTGCCACACCGGACAGTTCGACGATCGCGTCGCGGAACGCTCCGCGCGCGCGGGTCAACAGTGATTCCGCCGCCTTGCCACCGACTTCCAGCCGCTGTGCGATCTCCGCGACCGAGAGGCCGTCGATGTATTTCCATTCCAGTATTTCGCCGTAGCGGCCCGGCAGCGAATCGAGCGTCGCCTCGACGATCCGGTGCAGCTGCTGGCGCCAGACGCCGGTCTCCGGCTCGTCGCCGACCGGCGCGGTCAGCGACTCGAGGATCGCGCGCGCGTTGGGCTGGTCCTCGATCAGCACGACCCGCTCCGCGCCGCGGCCTTTCTTGCGGAAATGATCGTTCAGCACGTTGCGGCAGATCTGGCAGAACCAGGTGTAGAGCGCCGCCTCGCCGCGATAGCTGTCGAGCCGCTCGATCGCGTTGCAGAACGTCTGCTGCACGACGTCGGCGGCCGTTTCCCGGTCGCCGCCGGTGCGCGCCAGCGCGAACCGGTACAGGCGCGGGAAGAAGCGGTCGAACAGCTCCCGGAAGGCGGCATCGTCCCCGCCCAGGATCCGGCGGGCCACAGCCCGGTCGACGTGCACGAGGTCAGCCATTGCCTGATTGGACGTCCCTGGCGCGGGTTTCCTTCGCGGCGCGAAGGATTATCGCGCGCCGCGCCTCTAATGAGAGGCCAACAGGGGGATTGCCGCAACCAGGAGCGCTTATGTCATCACTCAAGAAACCCGTCATGCTGCTGCTCGCCCTCGCCCCGGTGGCCGGCGCCAGCGCCCACAATGTCCCATTCACCGACCAGTTCCCGCTGGCCGCCTGCCAATTCCAGCCGAACGGCGGCAATGCGTTTCTCAACCTGACTGCCGGCCGGCAGCTCTATTACAGCAACATCCGCTGCCTGCAGGCGGGCGAGTGCGACGAGCTCGAGGAGCTCTGGATCACGATGCTGCCGCAAACGCGGACGATCCGGTACTTCGACAACGGCAAGCAGCGGTCTGCGACCACGCGGGTGATGCAGGAGTTCGAGACCGCCGACGGCGAGGTCGAGGAGATTTCACGGAACTACGTCGCAAGCTGCTCGCCGATGAACGACGTCTACTACTTCGGCGAGGACGTCGAGGACGGCGACGGCAATCCGCTGCCGGATGCGTGGCTCGCGGGCCGTGACGGCGCGCGACCCGGTATCCTGATGCCGGACCGCGCCTTCCTGCTTGGATCGCGGTACTACCAGGAAATCGCGGTCAATGCGAAGGATCGCGCGGACCATGTCGAACTCGGCCTCGAGATCAATGTGCCGGCGGGTACCTTCCAGAATTGCGTGAAGATCATCGAGACGAGCCCGCTCGAGCCCGGGCACCAGTCGCTGAAGTTCCATTGCCCGAACGTCGGCTTGGTCGTCGACGGCGACCTGGAACTGGTCGCGATCTTCAAGAACGCGCAGCCGCCGGAGGTCGACGAGGACTGAGGAGATTTTCCAGAGGGGTCGCATCCCTTTAGGTGTTTTTTTGCCAAAAGGGATGCGACCCCTTTCTAGCAAGAACCGGGTTGCCGGGGCGGCGCG
>JANNKZ010000051.1:0-6867 GCA_031396515.1 Gammaproteobacteria bacterium | reverse complement strand
CGGCCGCTACGTCGGCGTCACCGAGCCCGGGATCATCGCGGCGGAGCCGCCGAACCCGATCGTGAACCAGCTCGTGATCATGCCGGACATCGAGAAGCGCCTCGAAGCCTTCGTCCGCATGTGCCACGGCATCATCGTGTTTCCGGGCGGGGCGGGCACGGCGGAGGAAATCCTCTACCTGCTCGGCATCCTGCTCGACCCGGCGAATGCCGGACAGCCGCTGCCGCTCGTATTCACCGGGCCCCGCGAGAGCGCGGGCTATTTCCGCCAGATGGACCGCTTCATCGGCCTGACGCTCGGCGCGGAGGCGCAGAAGCGCTACCGGATTATCGTCGACGACCCGCCGGAGGTTGCGCGCGAGATGCAGCGCGGCTTCGACCTGGTGCGCCGCTCGCGCCGCCGGGCCGGTGACGCCTACAACTTCAACTGGCTGCTCAGGATTCCGCCCGCGTTCCAGCAGCCCTTCGTCGTGACCCACAAGACGATGTCGGACCTCGAATTGTCGCTCGACCAGCCGGTGCACGAGCGCGCCGCGAACCTGCGCCGCGCGTTTTCCGGCATCGTCGCCGGCAACGTGAAGGAGCATGGCATCAAGTTGATCGACGAGAACGGGCCGTTCGAGATCCACGCGGATCCCTCGATCGCCCGCCCGCTCGACGAGCTGCTGAGAGGGTTTGTCGCCGAACGGCGCATGAAGCTCGTCGGCGAATACCGGCCGAGTTACCGAATCGTCTGACCGGCAGCGAAACCCGGGTTTTCCGGGCCGCGACCTGTGATGCAGTTCCTGTTTCGGGCGGGAGCTGCCGCGTAACTTGCGTGGCATGAAGCCCATTCAGGTCCTCGTCCCTTGAGCGACATCAAGACCGACCGTTTGTCGGACACCTCGACGCGCCTTCGGCGTCCCGCGGTGCCGGTCAGCCGGCACGGCGCGATCTCGCGCGAGCTGATGAAGTACGCGAACTACAAGTCCTGGGCCGAGAAGGTGCGCGGCACCTTCGCCACCGAGACCGACGATCCGCCTGGAACGAACGGTTCCGGCACTCCGCGCCGCTGATCGCGGTCCAACTTCCGATGGAACGGATCGTCCAGCTGATCGACGAGATTGAAGACCTGGTGTCGGCGCTCCGCCACCGGCTCGGCCTGTTCCCCGCGGCCCGGATCCCGCGCCGCCACTGATCGCCGGGGCTCCGCCCCGCGCTTGAAACCCGCTGTTCGTGCCACCATGGGCGCTTCCCGACCGGGAGGAGCCTAGCTGTGGGCGAACACGCCGCCGAAACCCGTGCGTTCCAGGCCGAAGTCAGCCGTCTCCTGCGGCTCGTCATCCATTCGATGTACAGCCATCGCGAGATCTTCCTGCGCGAGCTGGTCTCGAACGCCTCGGACGCCTGCGACCGCCTGCGTTTCGCCTCGCTGTCGGACCCGGCGCTGGCGGCGGGCCCCGCCCCGGAGATCCGCGTCGACTTCGATTCGAAGGCGCGCACGCTCTCGGTGACCGACACCGGCATCGGCATGACCCGGGACGAGGCCGCGGAGCACCTGGGCACCATCGCCAAATCGGGCACGGCGGAATTCCTCGCGCGCCTCTCCGGCGACGCGCAGAAGGACAGCCAGCTCATCGGCCAGTTCGGCGTCGGCTTCTACTCGGCCTTCATGGTCGCCGACCGCGTCGAGGTGTTCTCCCGCCAGGCCGCGGCCGCCGCCGGCGACGCGGTCGCCTGGCGATCTGCCGGCGATGGCGAGTTCACGCTCGAGACGGTCGCGCGCGAGGAGCGCGGCACGACCGTGACGTTGCATCTCAAGGAGGACGCGGCGGAGTTCACGGACCCATTCCGCCTGCGCGCGCTGATCCGCCGCTACTCGGACCACATCGCCTTCCCGGTGCTGCTGCGTCCCGACGGCGGCAAGGGCGAATACGATCGCGTCAACCAGGCGCAGGCGCTGTGGACGCGACCGCGCCAGGAGCTGGCCGACGCGGACTACCGCGAGTTCTACCGTCACGTGTCGCACGACGCCGCCGACCCGCTTGCCTGGAGCCACAACCAGGTCGAAGGGCGGCGCGAGTACACCACGCTCCTGTACCTGCCGGCGACGGCGCCATTCGACCTTTACGACCGCTCGGCGCCGCGCGGCCTCAAGCTCTACGTCAAGCGCGTCTTCATCCTGGACGACGCCGAGCAGTTCCTGCCGCTGTACCTGCGCTTCGTCAAGGGGGTGGTGGACGCCGCCGACCTGCCGCTCAACGTTTCGCGCGAGCTGCTGCAGCAGGATCCGGAAGTGCAGGCGATCAAGAGCGCCGTCACCCGTCGCGTGCTCGACCTGCTCGCTTCGATCGCGAAGGACGAGCCGGACAAATACCGCGGGTTCTGGGATGCCTTCGGCAACGTGCTGAAGGAAGGCGTGATCGAGGATCCCGCCCATCGCGAGCGCATCCTGCCGCTGCTGCGGTTCCGCTCCACGGCCTCCGATGGCGACCTCTGTTCGGCGGCGGAGTACCTCGCCCGCATGCCGGCCGGCCAGAAGGACATCTATTACCTGACGTCCGACAACGCCGCCGCGGCGCGCGCGAGCCCGCAGCTCGAGGGCCTGCGCGCGCGCGGCATCGAGGTGCTGCTGCTGACGGAGCACATCGATCCCTGGCTGGTCGGCCAGCTGGACGAGATCGACGGCCATCGCCTGTCGGACGCGGCGAGCGCGGAGCTGTCCTTCGACGGCCTGCCCGCGCCCGCAGCCGGCGAGGAGCCGGCGTCCGAGATGCCGGAACTCTGCGCGCGAGTCGCCGCTGCGCTCGGCGATCGCGTCGCGGGCGTGCGCACGAGCCGGCGCCTGCGCGAGTCCGCCTCCTGCCTGGTGCGCGATGCCGCGGATCCGGGTCCGCAGCTGCGCCGGCTGCTCGAAGCCGCCGGGCAGGCAGTGCCGCCCGCGAAGCCCTGGCTCGAACTGAATCCCGCGCATCCGCTGATCGGGCGGCTCGCGGCGCTTGCCGACGACGCGTCCTTCGCTTCGCTCGCCGCACTGATCGCCGACCAGGCCTCGATCGCCGACGGCACCGTGCCCCCCGATCCCGCCGCTTTCCTCAAACGCCTCAACGACTGGCTCCTTAGAACCTAAAAGGGGTCAGACCCCTTTTTAATGGGGTCTGACCCCTTTTTGGTATTGTTGCGGCATGTCGAAGCCGAACGACGAAGAGTTGCGGGCGCGCCTGACGCCCGAGCAGTATCACGTCACGCAGCAGCAGGGCACCGAGCGCGCCTTCACGGGCGAGTACTACCGCAATGAGCAGGACGGCATGTACCTCTGCGTGGTTTGCGGCGAGTCGCTCTTCTCGTCGGCTGCGAAATACGATTCGGGCTCGGGCTGGCCGTCGTTCTGGCAGCCGGCCAAGACCGGCGGCGTCGAGGAGCGCAGCGACCGCACCCACGGCATGATCCGCACCGAGGCGCGCTGCTCGAACTGCGGCGCCCACCTCGGCCACGTATTCGAGGACGGTCCGCAGCCGACCGGCCAGCGCTACTGCATCAATTCCGCCGCACTCGACTTCAATCCGGAGCAGGGCAAATGACATTGCCGATTCGCCACGGACTGGCCGCCATCCTCACATTCGCCTTCTCGATGGCCGCCGGTGCCGAAGAGCCTGCGACAGCCGCGACGCCGCCGACTGCGCCCGCCGCCGAAGTTCCGCAGGAAGTGCTGCTCGTGACCGATCTCGTCAAGGGCATCGGCGACGAAGCGCTGCCGGGCCTGATCGTGGTCGTGCATTACACCGGCTGGCTCTATGATCCGGCGGCGCCGGAACTGCGCGGCAAGAAATTCGACAGCTCGCGCGACCGCAACCAGCCGTTCTCGTTTCCGCTCGGCGGCGGCCACGTCATCAAGGGATGGGAGCAGGGCGTGCCCGGCATGAGAGTCGGCGGCCTGCGCCGCCTCGTGATCCCGCCGTCGCTCGGTTATGGCCCCCGCAACATCGACAAAGGCCTGATCCCGCCGAATTCCACGCTGCTGTTCGAAGTCGAGCTGCTCGGCCTCGAATCCGTCACGTTCACACCGCAAGCCCAGTAAGAGGTTCATCGCGATGCGATTCGCCTTCCCTGCCACGGCGCTGGCCGCCCTGGCGTTCGCCGGCAACGCCGCCGCCGCGACGCTGATCCACGCCGGCCGCCTGATCGACGGCGTGTCCGACGCGCCACGCGAGCGCGTGACCATCGTGGTGGACGGCAACCGCATCCGCTCCGTGGACGCCGGCTTCACCGCCGCCGCCGCCGGCGACACGGTCGTGGACCTCAAGGACGCGACCGTGATGCCGGGCTTCTTCGACATGCACGTGCACCTGACTTCGGAGTACAGCCGCAGGAGCGAGCTCGACGCCATCAAGAAGAGCGAGTCCGACCGGGCCTACGACTCGGTGGTCTACGCCGAGCGCACGCTGCTCGCGGGATTCACCAGCGTCCGCAACCTCGGCGACTCGTTGAACACCTCGATCGCGCTCCGGCGCGCGATCGAGGAGGGCAAGGTCACAGGCCCGCGCGTCTTCACTTCCGGCCGTTCCATCGGCACCCGCGGCGGGCATGCCGACTCGACGAATTCGTTCGGCCCCTTCCTCACCAGCGACGACCCGCGCCACAATACGGTCTGCAACAGCGCGGACAGCTGCCGCGAAGCCGTCCGCCAGCGCTACCAGGACGGCGCCGACTCGATCAAGATCACGGCGACCGGCGGCGTGCTGTCGATCGCGAAGTCCGGCACCGCACCGCAGTTCACCAACGAGGAGCTCGCGGCGATCATGTCGACGGCCCACGACTACGGCATGAAGGTCGCGGCGCACGCGCACGGCGACGAGGGGATGCGGCGTGCGGTGCGCGCCGGCATCGACTCGATCGAGCACGGCACTTTCATGAGCGACGAGACGCTCCGGCTGATGAAGGAGAAGGGCACGCACTACGTGCCGACGATTTCCGCCGGCCGCTGGGTCTACGAGCAGGCGCAAGACCCCACGTTCTTCCCGGCGATCGTGCGCCCGAAGGCGCTCGCCGTCGGCCCGCAGATCCAGAAGACCTTCGAGAAGGCCTATAAAGGCGGGCTCACGATCATGTTCGGCACGGATTGCGGCGTCTGCGCCCACGGCACGAACGCCAAGGAATTCGGCTACATGGTCGAGGGCGGCATGCCGGTGCTCGCGGCGATCCGGTCGGCGACCATCGTGCCGGCGCGTTATCTCGGCGTCGAGGACCGCCTCGGCAGCATTGAAGCCGGCAAACTTGCCGACATTGTCGCTGCGCCGGGTGATCCGCGGCAGGACGTTCACGTTCTCGAGCGCATCAGCTTCGTGATGAAGGACGGCGTCATCTACAAACGCTGAGCTGATGAATTCGCGGCCTGTACGCCGCGCGGGCGATGGGGACCTCCCGAGCGAGCGAATTTCCGGAAAAAGGGGTCTTCCCCTTTTTCCCCTTCTTCTCTTCTGAGCGAGCGAGGGAGGTCCCCGTCGCCCAGCGCGGCGAACCGAATCACATGACGTCATCGGCACCGAATGTTGAGAAGCTGGTTATCGACGGACCAGCCGGCGCGATCGAGGCGATGATCGAGCGGCCGGCCGGCGCGCGCAGCGACGCCATCGCCATTTGCTGTCACCCGCATCCGCTGTTCGGCGGCACGATGCAGAACAAGGTTGTGCATACGCTGGCGCGCGCGGCGCAGGACCGGGGCGTCGCGAGCCTCCGCTTTAATTTTCGTGGCGTGGGTGCGAGTGCGGGCAACTACGACAACGGCATAGGCGAGAGCGAGGACGCGGCTGCGATCTCGGACTGGTGCCGGAAGGAACTCGGCGCGACGCGCCAGTGGGCATTCGGATTTTCGTTCGGCAGCTTCGTCGCGTTCCGGCTCGCGGCGGAACGGAATGCCGGACTGCTGGTGACGGTGGCGCCGCCGGTGCAGCGCTTCGATTTCACGCGGCTCGCCGTGCCGCAGTGCCCGTGGCTTGTGATCCAGGGCGACGCCGACGACGTCGTCGATCACACCACGGTGGTCGGCTGGACCGGCGCCGTGACGCCCGCGCCGGAAGTCCACATCGTCGCCGGCGCCGGCCACTTCTTCCACGGCCGGCTGACCGAAATGCGCGCGATCCTGGCCGGGTGGCTCGGCGCGCAGACCGCCGAAAACCCCTGAAAAACGAACGGGGCGGCCATGGCCGCCCCGTCGGTTCCCAAAACTCGAAAACGGGATCGTCGGATCAGCCGACCATCTCGTTCAGATTCTTGAGGGCGCGGATCCGCACCTTCTTCGAAGCCGGCTTGGCCTTGATCGTCATCTTCTCGCCCGTGAACGGGTTGACGCCTTCGCGCTGCTTCGTGGCAGGCTTGCGAACGACGCGCATCTTGCAGACGCCCGGCAGCGTGAAGACGCCGGCGCCCTTGAGCGCCTTCTTCATCTGGCCGGTGAGCGATTCGAGCACGGCTCCGATCTGCTTCTTGCTGAGATCGGTCGCAGCTGCAACCGCCGATACGACCTGCGACTTCGTCGGAGCCGCGTTCTTTTTCGCCATTGAGATATCTCCTGTGGGTTTGTCAACGGCGGGACGATCCCGCCGAATCAATGTCGGCGCGCACCATATCACGGAAAATCCCGCTGCATAAGGTGGAGACGGCGTTTTTATGCGGTTTTTTACGGCATGGCGTGCAGGTCCGAATTTCAGTCGAGATGAAACTCCCGCGTCCATCGGGTCGCGATCTCGGGCGCGGCGGCTGTTGCGCGCACCCGGATTTCGATCGTGACCGGGACCCGATGGCGGATGTCGACGGTCGCGAGCCAGGTCGGGCCGCCGGCGTCGTCGTGTTGCGCGAGCGCAAGCGGCGTGCGCTCGCCGGTGAGCGTGAT
>JANNKZ010000027.1:0-4005 GCA_031396515.1 Gammaproteobacteria bacterium | reverse complement strand
CGATCCGGTAACGCCAGAGCAGAGCCTGGTGCTGGATGGCATTGGAGAAGGCCCGGCTTCGAAGCTGTTGCTGATCGCGCTTGCAGGCAGCCATCAGGCGGCGCTCGCCGCAACATCGCAGGCGCTGGTCGAGCGCCTGAGGGGGGATCCGGCATTCCGCCGGATCGACAATGGCTCGACCGGGGAAATTCCGGAGTTCGTGACCCGCTATCGCTTCTTGCTCTCGCCCGCGATAGATCGGCGGCCGCTCGATGCCGTGACATTGCGGACGGCGCTCCGCGATCGCCTGCAGGATCTCGCATCGCCCGCAGCGTCATTGCTCGAACCCCTCATCTCATCGGACCCCACGCTCGAGGTCCTGTCGATCGCCGAATCCTGGGTGCCGCGCAAGGCCCCGCAGAGCATCGAAGGCGCGTGGTTCGATGCGGCGGGCGAGCGTGCGCTGCTGGTGGCGCAGACCCGGGCAGCAGGATTCGATCCCGACGGCCAGCAACAGGCATTGACCGCGCTCGAGTCCGCATTCCGGGAGCGCGCCACTGACACCGGCATGCGAATGACGGTCAGCGGACCGGGCCGGTTCTCCGCTCTGATGAAAGAACGCACACAACGGGAGGCGACCTGGTTGGGCTCAGGCGCGACCGCAGCCTTGCTCCTGCTCCTGTTCCTTGCCTATCGAAGTCCGCGGACCCTGTTGCTGGCGACGCTGCCGCTGGCATCAGCGGTGCTCGCGGGACTTGCCTGTGTCAGTCTCCT
Organism: Gammaproteobacteria bacterium; assembly: GCA_031396515.1. Classification (GTDB taxonomy): domain Bacteria; phylum Pseudomonadota; class Gammaproteobacteria; order Steroidobacterales; family Steroidobacteraceae; genus SCUD01. Next base: position 3,252 of record JANNKZ010000027.1, on the reverse strand, counting down.
TTACGGCGAAGTGCACGGCATCACGCTCGCATTCGGATTCACGCTGATCGGCGTGGCGCAGGATTATCCGATCCACCTGTTCAGCCACCAGCATCGCGGCCTCGACCCGATTACGAATGCGCGCGCGCTGTGGCCGACGCTCGCGACCGGCGTCGCGAGCACCTGCGTCGCGTATCTCGCCTTCCTCGGATCGGGAGTGACCGGGCTCGCGCAACTGGCGTGGTTCACAATGTCAGGCCTGGCGGTCGCGGGACTGACCACCCGCTATCTGCTGCCGCGCATTGCGGGCGAGGGGTTCAGTGACACTGCGCTATCGACGCGCCTCGATCGCGCCGAGAGCTGGTTGTCAGTGCCGGCCCTGCCGCCGATCCTGTATTGGGGTGTCGCGGTCACCTGCGTGATCGCCACGCTTCTGGCGCCCGGATCATTCTGGGAAGACGATCTCGGCGCGTTGACGCCGGTCCCGCGCGCCATGCTGGTCGAGGATGCTTCCCTGCGCCGCGAACTCGGTGCGCCTGATGTGCGATACCTGGCGGTGATCACGGCCGATACGGCACAGCACGCACTCGAACGACTCGAGGGCGTCACGCCCGGGCTCGACAGGCTGGTAGCGGAAAATGCCATCGCGGGATTCGATCATGCAGCACGCTATCTGCCCTCGGTCGCGAGGCAGAGGCAGCGCCAGCAGGGCCTGCCCAGCGCCGCGGCTCTTGCAAATGCGCTTGCCATCGCGCAACAGGACCTGCCATTCCGGGCGGACGCCTTTGCGCCGTTCCTGGCGGATGTCGCCCGCACTCGGGAACTGGCACCTCTCGAACCGGGCGGCCTGGGCGACAGTGCGATGACCGCCATGCTTGAAGGCCTGCTGCACGAACACGCAGGCGAGTACGCGGCGCTCGTGGCGTTCTCCGGCGTGATGGATGTCGAGCGGCTCGACCAATGGGCGGCGACGGCAGACGAGGGCGTCGTCGTAATCGACTTGAAACGCGAAACTGTTGCGCTCGTCATTCGGCAGCGCAACCGCATTTTGCTCTGTCTCGCGGTCGCGGCCTTGATGCTGACGGGGGTTGTACGAATGAGCCTTGGTAGCTGGCGGAGGGCTGCCCACGTGCTTGCGCCGATGGCGCTTTCGACACTTGCTGTGATTGCCGTGTTGCGGATCGCGGGCCAGTCACTCGACCTGTTCCATCTCATTTCACTGGTGCTGGCGGCCGGTCTCGGCCTCGATTACGCGCTCTTCTTCGAACGTGCGGGGGCCGACCGGAAGGAGCGCTTGCGCACACTGCACGGCGTTCTGGTCTGCGCGCTATCCACACTCCTGGTCTTCGCGCTGCTGTCGCTGTCATCCATTCCCGTACTGCGCTCGATCGGCGTCACTGTCGCGCTTGGCGTGTTGTTCAATTTTCTGCTGGCGCTGGCGCTGCCGCGCGGAGAAACAGAACGTGCGCGCACCTGAGGACATCCAAAGCCTGATTCCGCACGCAGGCGATATGTGTCTGCTGGAGCGCATCATCGACTGGGATGAGCGGCGCATGTCGCTGGCAACCACCACCCACGCGTCGCTGGAAAATCCGTTGCGAAGCCGCGGCAGGCTGCACGCAATCCATCTTTGTGAGTACGGCGCACAGGCAATGGCCGTGCACGGCGGCCTGTTTGCGCGCGCCCGAGGTGAGAATCCAATGCGGGGGCTGCTGGTATCCCTGCGCGATGTCGTGCTGTCCGCAGGCTCGATCGAATTGCTTGCTGGCGAACTGCTGGTCGAAGTAGAACGCCTGCAAGGCGGTGCGGTTGGGCTTCAGTACACATTTCGCATCACGCATCGCGACGTGGAGCTGGCGCGCGGCCGCGCGGCCGTGATCGAGGAAGTGGCGGCTTCGCAATCCCGGGATTAGGCCGCGTCGAAAAGCATCGAGCCGCTGCCACGGACGGCGGGAATGGGTAGCAGCGCATTCACGCCAGAGGCATCGAGTCCGGGACATTCCGCACAGGCGCAATCGACGATCTCGGCCGCAAGCTGCGCAAGTTGCGCCGTCGTGCCGCGAACGCGAACGGCAAATTCCTTGTCATCCAGCCGGTCGCGCAATCCGCGATTGAGTTCCCAGAACCAGCCCAGGCTTGCCTGGTCCAGCATGACCGGCGGGTTATCGCGCCGCGAACGATCCGACCACTGGCGCATGAAAGGCTGCATCGCGGCATTCAGCGCCATTGCGCCAGTCAGTTCGGGACGAAGCGCCGTGAGTGCCGCGAGATCCGTGAGTTTTCGCTGGTAGAAAATCTGGCACAGCACGCCCCAGTAATAGGTGTAGTCCCAGAGGACCTTCACCGGCAGCACGCGTGGATTCCCGAAAATCCCGTACTGGTCCGTGTAGATCGTCAGCATGCTCTCGTAGAATGTCTTGAAGAACTGCATCTCCGCGTTCAACGCCATCGCACCGGTCAGCTCCGGCCGGAGCGCCGTGAGCGCGGCGAGGTCGGTCAGCTAGCGCTGGTAGAAAATCTGGCAGAGCACGCCCCAGTAATAGGTGTAGTCCCAGAGCACTTTCACCGGCAAGACGCGCGGATTGCCGAAGATGCCGTACTGGTCCGTGTAGATCGTCAGCATGCTCTCGTAGAAGGACTTGAAGTACTGCTCGTAGATCCGCGCTCTCGGCCCGCCGGGCTCACCGTCGAGCTCGCGCGCGATCAGGTCGGTCACGTAGGTATTGCTGATGGCGATGAAGTCGCCGCCCGGCGAGTAGAACGGATCGAGGAACAGGCCCGCCTCGCCGGTGATGGCCCAGCGATCGCCCGAATACACCTGGCGACAGCCATAGGAGAATCGCCGGAAGGCGATGAAGTCCTGTAGCAGGCCCCGCCTTTCCTCTACTTCGCGCGCGACCCGCGGCTGGAACTTGTGCAGCCAGGACATCGAGCGCTCGAAACTGTTGATCGTCTCGAACGGATGATACTTCTCGGCCGCGACGATGCCGACCGAATGCGACCCTGACGACAGCGGTATCAGCCAGACCCAGTAGCCCTCGCCGACCATGTGATTGGTGGAGAGCCAGCGAGCCCGTGGATCGCACTGGTTGCGCCAGGCGGCGCGGTCCGACCAGTCGTCGACCGGCAACTGGGTGGCAAGGCGAAACCAGGCGGCATTGCAGTCATGCGCATTCGCTTCAGCGAGGCCGAACTTGCGCTTCAGCAGTCCGGCGCGGCCGGAAGCGTCGACCAGCCAGCGCGCCGTCAGGCGTTCCGGAGCGGACGTGTCGC
>JANNKZ010000026.1:0-3080 GCA_031396515.1 Gammaproteobacteria bacterium | reverse complement strand
GGTTCGTGATCATGCGGTCGTGCAGCTCGTTGATCATCTCGCTCGCTTTCGTGCAGCAGACCCCCGGGATCAGGGCGTGCGCGAAACAGACGAGCCCACCCCAGATCATCCGCAGCCCGAAGCCCATGGCGCTCGCAAAGTGCTGCCCATAGGTATCGTTGACGGAGGCCGGGTGGTCGATGAAAAGCCGCTTGATCATGTGGTCCATCATAGTCCCAATAAACTCACAATACCTCCCATTTAATGCTGCCACAGATAGTAGAATTGGGAAAATTTGCTAATATCCTGCAATGACCAAACTCGACAAGCTGGACCGCCACATCCTCGCCCTGATCCAGCAGGACGCTTCGCTCCCCATCCAGCAGGTCGCCGACAAAGTCGGGCTGTCGGTCAACCCCTGCTGGCGGCGGATCCGCCGCATGGAAGCGGAGGGCGTGATCCAGGCGCGCGTGGCGCTCGTCGATCCGGAGAAAGTCGGCCTCGGCCTCACGGTTTACGTGCGCGTCAAGACGCGCGAGCACAGCGCCGAGTGGGCGGAGAAGCTCAATGAGGTGATCGAGGCCATGCCCGAGATCCTCGAATGTCATCGCATCGGCGGTGACGTGGATTACCTGCTCAAGGTCATCGTGCCGGACATCGCCGGCTACGACCGCACCTACAAGGAACTGATCGAGCGGCTGCCGGCGCTCGCTGACGTCTCCGCGCTGTTCTCGATGGAACGGCTCAAGAGCACGACCGGCCTGCCGATTCCCGCGGAAACCTGAAAGAATCCACGGCGTGTCTGTGATCGTCCAGAAATACGGCGGCACCTCAGTCGGCTCTGTCGCCCGCCTCCATGCGGTCGCCGAGCGAGTTGCCGCGCTCGCGCAGAAGGGCCACCAGGTGGCGGTCGTCGTGTCGGCAATGGGCGATTCCACGGATCGCCTGATCGAACTCGCGCGCGAAGTTTGTGCCGACCCCGACGCGCGTGAGCTCGACGCGTTGCTCGCGACCGGCGAGATGGTCTCGACCGCGCTGCTCGCGATCGCACTCCGCAAACTCGGCCGCGAAGCACGCTCGTATAACGCGCTGCAACTGCCGATTGAGACCATCGGTCTTGCCGGCCGTGCTCGCATCGAACGCGTGGACTGCGAACGCTTGAAAAAGGATCTCGCCGCGGGGGTTGTGCCGGTGGTCGCGGGCTTCCAGGGCCGCGCCGCGAACGGCGATATCACGACCATCGGCCGCGGCGGTTCCGATACGACCGCCGTCGCGCTCGCCGTCGTGCTGAAAGCCGACGAGTGCCAGATCCTGACCGACGTCGCCGGCGTCTATACGACCGACCCGCGTATGGTGCCGGAGGCGCGGCAGCTCGCCTGCCTGAGCTTCGAGGAGATGTGCGAACTCGCCGGCCAGGGATCGCGGGTGCTGCACCTGCGCTCGGTCGAATTCGCCGCCCGCCACAAGATGAACCTGCGGGTGCTGTCGTCGTTCGATGACGGACCCGGCACCCTGATCTGCGAGGAGAACCCCACCGTGGAAGCCCCCGTCGTTTCCGGCATCGCCTTCAATCGGGACGAGGCCGCGATCGGCATCGCCGGCCTGCCGCAGGAGCCGGGCGTCGCCCATGCGCTCCTGAAGCCGGTCGCCGATGCCGCGATCGAGATCGACATGATCGTGATCAGCGCGCGCGCGGAGGGCGTGGATCTCTCCTTTACCGTGCATCGCGACGATTACGCGAAGGCGCTGGAACTCACACGGCAAGCCGCCGGCCGCTACCTGAAAGCTGTGGTCGCCGGCGACGACCGTGTCGCCAAGCTTGCGGTCGTCGGCAGCGGCATGCGCTCGCACGCCGGCGTCGCAGCGAAGCTGTTCGAGACGCTCGGCGCCGAATCCATCAACGTCCGCCTGGTCTCGACCTCCGAGATCAAGATCAGCGTGCTGGTCGCGGAGAAGGACCTCGAGCGCGCGGTACGCGCGCTGCACCGCGCCTATGGCCTGGAGAGGGCCATAAACAATTGATTTTGAAGACTAATTACGCCACGCTGACGTGTGCTATCATTTTTTCGGGATCGACAACAAAAGATCAGGGATTCAGGGGGAGTAAAGGAATGCTGATCCTGACGCGTCGTATGGGAGAGGCGCTGATGATCGGTGACAATGTCACGGTCACGGTGCTTGGGATCAAGGGCAACCAGGTTCGGATCGGGGTGCTTGCGCCGAAGGACGTCGGCGTGCATCGGGAAGAAATCTACGCCCGGATCCGCCAGGAAAGAGAAAGCAACGGCGAAGCGGTGCCTGTGGCTGTGACCGCGGCCGCAACTGCCGGCAGCTGATTCACCGCCTTCCGATGTCTTTGCCGGGCCTGCGCCCGGCCAGTATCATTTGCGCCCCCTTCCGAGCGGGAGGGTCCGACCCGGAGAGATGGCCGAGTGGTCGAAGGCGCGCCCCTGCTAAGGGCGTATGGGTCAAAAGCCCATCGAGGGTTCGAATCCCTCTCTCTCCGCCAATTTTTCCCTGAAACCTGGGCTGGATTCGGACCCAAAAGTGTGCGAGTTCGCTCGACGGCATCCATCGCGAAGCGGATCGTGGTCGCGCCGTGACTACGCTCCAGCTTCCTCCACCGGACATCCAATTGGCACTGCAGCGTGCGTCACTTCACTTCGCAGCGTGGCTCGAATCCAATTGTTCGCGCTACTCAAGAGCGTCGTCGGGGGGACGTCGGCTGGACCACGAACTGCACGACATGAACCAGTCGCAAGGGTCTGCCGGCGGTCCGACGGCACTCCGCCGCGGCGCTCAAACCCTCGGTGCTATCCGCTTCACTCGAACGCCAGCACCAGCTCCACGGCAGCACTCGTACACACAGGCTCGCATCCCGGCCCATTCGGCTGACTCGTCTGATAGGTCGGGTTCCAGCGCCCGGAGCCGATCATCCTCCCCAAGTGCGAAACAGCCACCGTGACATCCGCCGGCGTGCTGGAGAACACGACGTCGCCGAATGCGTGAGCCGCCGGATCGAGGGCACAGCCCGACTCGACGATCGTCGGCTCAGGCGCGTCACAGAGCAGAGCGCGCCGATCGCAGGATGGCAGCGGCAG
>JANNKZ010000016.1:0-4051 GCA_031396515.1 Gammaproteobacteria bacterium | reverse complement strand
GTCGTCTCGTCGGGCGCGATCATGCCGGCGCGCGCGCCCGCCTCGATCGACATGTTGCAGACCGTCATGCGTTCGTCCATCGACAGCGCGCGGATCGTGCCGCCGCGATACTCGATCACCTGGCCGGCGCCGCCCGCGACGCCGAGCCGGCCGATGATCGCGAGCACGAGATCCTTCGCGCTGACGCCGGACGCGAGGCGCCCTTCCACCGTGACGGCGAGCGATCGCGGCTTGCGTTGCAGCAGGCACTGCGTCGCAAACACATGCCCGACCTCGGTGGTGCCGATGCCGAATGCGAGCGTGCCGAAGGCGCCGTGCGTGCTGGTGTGGCTGTCGCCGCAGACGATGGTCTGGCCCGGCTGGGTGAGGCCGAGCTCGGGGCCGATCACATGCACGATGCCGCGCCGCGCGTCGCGCAAGCCAAGCAGTTCGACCCCAAAATCCTTCGCATTGCGCTCGAGCTCGGCCACCTGGCGAGCGGCGGATTCGAGCCGGATCGGCACGCCGCCAAAGACCTGCGCCGTTTCGGTCGGCGTCGCATGGTCGAGCGTCGCGAGCGTGCGTTGCGGCCTCCGCACCGGCAGCCCGCGCGCGCGCAGCCGGGCAAAGGCCTGGGGCGACGTCACCTCGTGCGTCAGGTGCAGGTCTACGTAGAGCACCGCCGGCGCGTCCACGGTCTCCGGCACGACCTCATGGGCGCGCCAGATCTTCTCGAACATCGTCCGGGGGGTCATGCGGACGGCCAGTGTAGCGGGCGTGGCGTGTATACCGTCATTGCCGAAATTGCCTGTATTGCGGCCCCATAAAGGCAGAGAGTATGATCCGGGCGCCTGTTTTGTATACAACGATGGGGGTCCCATGCCGCATTTCGCCCGACCGACGACCGTTCTCGGCCTCGCCATTGCGAGCGTGCTGGTCTCCTCGAATGCCGGCGCGCAGTCGGCCACGCTGCCGGAAGTCGTGGTCACCGCGCGGCAGCGCGCCGAGCGCATCGAGGACGTGCCCGCGACGGTGCAGGCGTTCACCGACGCGGATATCGAGTCCGCGGGAATCGAGCGGCCGCAGGACTTCATCGCGCTGACGCCGGGCGTCGCGCAGGTGCAGACCGCCGAAGCCGGCGACATGCAGGTCGTGATCCGCGGCATCAACACCGGCCGCGACGCGGAAACGAATTTCGCGCTGGTCGTGGACGGCGTGCTGCAGACGAATCCGAACGCGCTCAACCAGGAACTCTCGAACATCACGCAGATCGAGGTGCTGAAGGGACCGCAGGGTGCGCTGTATGGGCGCAACGCCTTGGCAGGCGCGATCATCCTGACGACGCGCAGCCCCGGCGACAGCGCCGAGGTGGACCTCACCGCGGGCTTCGGCAGCAACAACACGTACAAGGGCAACCTCTATATGAGCGGCCCGCTCGGCGGCAGCGCCAAGGGCAGCTTCTCGGCTTACACGCGCAGCTCCGACGGCCAGTGGAACAACACGCTGCTCGACTGCGACGACTGCGTGGACTATTTCGAGGAGACGGGCGCCTCGGGCCGCCTGATGTTCGAGGCGGGCGGCGGCAACATCGACGTCAAGGCGCGTTACTCGCAGATCGATTCCGGCGCGATCAACTTCAACGCCGCCGTTTCCTTCTTCGAGGCCGCGGCCATTTTCGGCGCGCCGCCCTTCGACGAGGACCCGAACGACCACAGCTTCTTCTATTCGAACAACATCCGGCCCGTGAATGAACAGGAGAACCTGAACCTGTCGATCAAGGGCGACTGGGACGTGGGCCTCGGCGAGCTGACCGCCGTGCTCGCCTACAACGACCAGTCCAATTACTTCCTGACCGACGGCGCGAGCGATGCGTTCTATCTCTATGCCTTCACGCCGTCCTGCGGCGAATCTTTCGCCGCGCGCATGGTCGATACGCCGTTGCCGCCGCCCTTCAACTACGGCAATCCGCCGGGAACGATCGTCACCACGACGCCGTACGCTTCGTCGTTCCAGCCGCCCTATGGCCCGACTACCTGCGGCGGCTACCAGTACCAGCAGCGCGACCAGGAAGACGTGAGCGTCGAGCTTCGCGTCACTTCCCCCGCCGACCAGCGGCTGCGCTGGGTCGCGGGAATCTATCTGGCCGACATCGAGCGCCACGTGGTGGTTTCGCAGGGCGCCGACAATACCGGCGATTCGCTGCAGCAGGATTTCCTGGCGCAGGCTTTCGTGCCGTCCACCGGCCCGAACCCGACTGACCTGCTGTACGACGACACCTTCAACAGCACGGTCTACGCCGGCTTCGGCCAGATCGCCTACGACATGACCGACGACGTCGAGCTTGCGCTCGCGGTGCGCTACGACAGCGAGGAACGCGAAGTCGACAACAACGTGCCGACCGGCGCGAATGCCTTCGCGCAGACGCCGACCTTCGCGTTCTTCTCGAATCCGTACATCAATCCGGCGTACACGGCGAACCCCGCCTTCGCGACCTCTGGCATCCCGAGCCGCTCGAAGACCTACAACCAGTTCCAGCCCAAGGTCTCGCTGAACTGGGAGGCGACGGAGCAGTTGAATGTGTACGCCTCCTACGGCCTCGGTTTCCGCAGCGGCGGCTTCAATTCATCGGGCAGCTCGGCGACGGTCGACGTGTTCTACGGCGGGCTGTGCCTCGGCCCGAGCACGCCGTTCGACACCGGCCTCGGCTTCGACCTGCCGCTCGGCCTGCCGGATTGCAGCGCGCCGGGGGCGATCCAGAACCTGACGGACGTGAGCGACGACTACCGGAAGGAAGTCTCGAAAGCCGCGGAAATCGGCTTCAAGTCGAACCTGCTCGGCCGCACGCTCGCGATCAATGGCGCGGTCTACCGGACCGATGTCGACGACATGCAGTTCTTCAACTTCTTCGCCGGCCCGTTCGGCCTGCTGCGCGTGGTCACGAACCTGGACGAGGTCACGATCCAGGGTGCTGAGCTCGACTTCCGCTGGCGCGCGACCGAGAAGCTGTCGTTCTTCGGCGGCATCGGCTTCACCGACGGAGAGATCGACCGCTACGACGGGCGGCCGTACACCAACGGCAACAAGCTGCCCTACTCGCCGGAGTACACCGGCAACCTCGGCGCCGAGCTGGTCGTGCCGGTCAGCAGCTCGGGTCTTGAGCTGGTCGCGCGGGTGGACGGCACCTTCGTCGGCGAAACCTGGTTCCACCCGGTGCAGGACGAAACCGTGCCGAACCTGCCGACCGCTTTCGGTTTCGGCCAGGGCAACTACGGCAAGCAGAAGCGCGATCCCTACGAGCTCGTCAATGCGCGGCTGACATTGCGCTCGGAGCGCTGGAGCGCGACCGCCTGGGGCCGCAACATCGCCGACAAGGAATACCTGCAGGAAGTGATCGTGGCGCCGGAGTTCGGCGGCGCGTTTATCCACGATTCGCCCGGCAGCAGCTACGGCCTCGACGTCAGCTACTCGTTCAAATGACGCGCGCGGCTTTGAACTTCTCGTAGCGTTCGCGCGGCAGGCCGAGGAAGTCGAGGAAGATCTCGTCGTTGTGCTCGCCGAGCGCGGGCGACGGCGTGCGGATGCGCCCCGGCGTCGCCGAGAGCTTCGGAATGACGTTCTGCATGCGGATCGTGCCGAACTGCGGATGCGGCACGGCGGCGATCGCCTCGCGCGCCGCGAAGTGCGGGTCCGCGAGCATCTCGGGTGCGCGGTAGATCTGCCCGGCGGGCACGCCGTGCTGCTCCATCAATGCCAGCACCGCGGCGGTCGTCTGCGTCGCCGTCCAGCGCGCGATCGGCCCGTCGAGTTCCTGCTGGTGCGCGCCGCGCGACTGGTGGTTGGCGTAGCGCGCATCCGCCGCGAGCGCGGGCTCGCCCATCGCCTCGCAGAGCCGGCCGAACACCGTGTCCTGGTTCGCGGCGATCAGCACGAGGCCGTCGCTCGCGGGATAGACATTCGACGGTGCGACGTTCGGCAGGATCGCGCCGGTGCGCTCACGCACGTAACCGGTCTGGTCGTAATCCGTGATCAACGATTCCATCATGCCGAGTACGGCCTCATAGATCGCGGAGTC
>JANNKZ010000552.1:0-2608 GCA_031396515.1 Gammaproteobacteria bacterium | reverse complement strand
GCCAGTTGAGGTTGGTCACGTGCGCGGGGCCGAGCGTCACCTCGTAGTCGATCTGGCTGCGCGTCTCCTTGTGGACGTACTCGGAGAACTCCTTCGAATAGTGGACGCCGACCCGGATCGGCAGCTTGTCGATCAGCGGCGGCGGGAGCTGTGCTTCGGTCTGGAGCTTGGTCGCGGTGCAACCCGAGAGCCCGAGCAGCGTGAGCAGGACGGCGATTGCCGGGCGGTGGATCTGGGGATTCATCGGTTGCTCCGTCGCATGGCTGCGGCCTGCCCTTCCGGCAAGCCGACGAACACGCCGCCGTTTCGGGCCGAAAGAATGCGCATCAGCGTCGCGTAACGCATGCTCGTGTGCTGGGGATATTGGCCCGGGATCGGGAACCCGAGCGAGTGAATGCGCACCAGCCGCTCACCGCTGCCGGCCGCACGGTTGATGCGATCGACGGTGTCCACCACTTCCTGGATGGACGGCCCGGTGAATTCGTCGCCGAACACGTAGATGCTGATCGGGTGGTTGCGCGTCCAGAACGTGCGGACCGCGGCGATGATGCCCTCCGACGGGCTCGAATTCGAGAACGCCTGCCAGCCGCGGAAACGGTCGAGGATCGCCTTGCGTCGCGCCGGCGAATCCGGAATCCACTTGCCGCGGTATTCCGAGAACATGTACCCGCCCTCGTCGTCCATGACCTGGATGCCCTTGAGCTTCGGGTAAATGTTCAGCACCTCGTCCAACTTCTGCTCGGCATAACGCCAGTTCTGCGTCTGCATGGAGCCCGAAGTGTCGACGATGAAGATCACGTACTCGCTGTCGATCGGTATGCCCGCGATCGGCTGGTCGTAGGTCTGCTGCCGCCCGGAGAGCTGCCGCTTGCGCGTCTCCTCGATCAGCGCGAGCCGCGCGGCGGCGAGCGACTCGGTGATCGTCTTCGACGCCTCCTCCTCGGAAGCGCTCGCCTTGTGCTTGCCTTCGATCGCCGAGAGGTCGCCGCGCAGCCGCGCGACGCGCCGCTGCTCCTCCGAAAGCTGCTCGATGCGCCCGCGCAGCTCGCGCTCGAGCACGACCGATTCGCCGCGCAGCTCGAACAGTTCCTCGGTCAGTTTCGCAATCCGCGCCTGCAGGTCGACGCGCGACTTCTCGAGCTGGATCGGCACGCCGAACTCGGAAAGAACGAGCAGCAGGATGATCGCGCCGAAGCCGCAGCAGATGCAGTCGAGGAACGACATGCTGAAGACCTCGGTCTCGCGCCGCGCGAATTTCTTCATGGCCAGTCCTTCGCAGGACTCAGGAAGCCGCCACCGGTGACGCGGGCCAGGCGCCAGAAGTAGACCGGCGCCGCAGGGTCGCCCTCCATCGGCAGAAGCACGATGTTCATCTGCGGCGGCGACGCCGGCAGCGACTTCACCGCCTCCTGCATCAGATCCTCACGCTGCTCCATGGTCACGAGCGTCCGCATCAGCGGCGGCTTGTCGCCCTGCGTCGGCAGGCCATCGGTGATCAGGATCACGTTGTCCGGCGCGGGGTCGAGTTCCTTGATCACCGCGAAGGCGTTGTGGAGGCTGGTGCCGCCGGTGGGCGCCGTAACGCGCAGCGCGGCGAGCGCCTGCGTGATCTGCGCCGAATCCCCGGCGCTGAGCCACCGGCCCCCGGTGTCCTTGACGAGCGGCCGCGCGCTGGTGTCGAAAGCATAGGCCTGGAACTGCGACGCTCGCGGCAGGCGCGCGGCGATCCACTCGACGATATTGATCGCCTGTTGCCACTTGGCCGAGCCGATGCGCCGTTCCGGCGGCATGTTGCGGAGCCGAATGATGTTGACCACGGTCTCGTCGAGCATGCTCGCGGAGGCGTCGACGAGCACCAGCACGCGCTTGCCGCCCAGCCGCAGCGTCACGAGTTGCTGCGGATCTGCGATGCGCACTTCCGAGGATCCCGTCGCCGGTGTCGCAGTCTCGCGCAGGCGGCGCGTGCTCTCCTCGAGCTGCTTCAGGTCGACTTTCAGCCGCTCGAGACTCTCGCGGCGGGCGAGCGTCTCCTGCTCGTAGGCCGCCAGCTCCTCCGCAGTCATCTGCAGCTTCGCCAACATCTGCTTCGCCAGACCGGCCGCCCTGACCTCCTCGTCCGCGGTGAGCTCGAGCGCATTGCGCAGGTCCGCGAGGTGCGCGCGTCCATCGACCACTTCCTTGTCGATGCGGTTCGCCTCGCCCGCGAGGTCCTCTTTCTTCATCTGGTCGCGCGCGACGCTCGATTGCGCGCTCAGGATCGTATAGAGCAGCACGACCGAGCCGAAGCCGCAGGCGATCACGTCCAGGAAGGACATGCTGAAAGTCTGCAGGGGGCGCTTGGCCATGGGGCTAGGTGACGGCGACCAGTTCGAGGACGACGCCCGGCGTGCCGAGGCGCAGGCGATCGCCCGCGGCGAGCACGGCTTCGCCGTCCACGCGCTCGTCGTTGACGAAGCTGCCGTAGCGACTGTGGTCGCGCAGGATCACGTCGCCGCCCTGGCGCTGCAGCGTGCAGTGATCGTGCGAAACGCCGGCCGGCAGGCCGGACAGCACGAGGCGCCGGCCCTTGGCGGCGCCCGTCTCGCCCTGACCGAGCACCAGCGGCTCG
>JANNKZ010000490.1:0-10701 GCA_031396515.1 Gammaproteobacteria bacterium | reverse complement strand
CGGCCCCGCGACGAACAGCCTTAGGGTCGCGGACGCTCGCGCCTGCAATCGGGCGCTCAATTCCCTTGCCAATCGTTGCGCAGCGCCCCGCACGCGCTAAGACGCACTAAGGATTGTCCGGCCGGCACGGGGCCGGCGCGTATCATCCCGTGACGATGTTCCGAACTGTCCTGTCCCACCTCGATACTCGATTCGGCGCGGCCAATGGCCGTAACCGCCGCGCCGATCGCGACGGCATGCCGCCAGGCGATGACCAGACGCCGCTGCGTGCCGAACTCTTCAGCGCCGACCAGATGGAACAGCACGGTCGCACGCTGGCGCGTTCGCACACCCTGAGTCGATCGGCCCCGCAGAGCCGATTGCTGAAGCGGCTCGACGAGAACGAGCAAGTCCTGATCGACGCCTGCAACGAGCTGACGCTGGCCGTCAGGTCGAGACTTCGCATCGCGCCCGCCGGCGAATGGCTGCTCGACAATCTGTACCTGATCGAAGAACAGGTCCGCACCGCGCGGCGGCACTTGCCGAAGGGTTACAGCCGTGGGCTGCCGCGACTCGCAGTCGGCCCTTCACGTGGATTGCCGCGCGTCTACGACATCGCGCTGGAAGCGATCTCCCACGGCGACGGACGCGTGGACGCCACGACGCTCAGCCGGTTTGTGGCGGCCTACCAGACCGTCGCGCCGCTGACGCTCGGCGAACTCTGGGCAATCCCGATCATGCTGCGCCTGGCGCTGATCGAGAACCTGCGCCGCGTCAGCGTCCGCATCACCGCCGCCCGGCGGCATTCCAGCCTGGCGCAGCGCTGGGCCGACCAGATGACCGAGGTCGCGGAGAACGACCCGAAGAGCCTGATTCTCGTCATCGCCGACATGGCACGCTCGGAGCCGCCGCTCGCGAGTTCCTTCGTCGCCGAGCTCGCACGCCGCCTCCAGGGCCACGGCCTCGCGCTGGCATTGCCGCTCACCTGGATCGAGCAGCGGCTGGCCGAATCGAGCCTGACGATCGAACAGAGGGTGCTGGCGGAAACGCAGCAGCAGGCCGCCGATCAGGTATCGATCAGCAATTCGATCGGCAGCCTCCGCTACCTCGGCGCGATGGACTGGCGCGTGTTCGTCGAATCCCTGAGTTTCGTCGAACAGGCGCTTCGCCAGGACCCCGGCGGGGCCTACGCCGGGATGGATTTCGGCACGCGCGACCGGTACCGGCACGTGGTCGCGCGGCTTGCAAAGCGCAGCGTCCGGTCGGAGATAGAGGTCGCACAGGCCGCCATCGAACTCGCCCGCCAGGCGGCGTCGCGCGATGGCGCCGGCAGCCACGCGGCGCACGTCGGGTTCTACCTGGTCGACGGCGGACTGCCGGAGCTCGAGCAGGCAGCGGAAAGCGTCGTTCCTCGCCTCGCCCGCATCGGCCGGATGACGGGCGCGCATCCGCTGCTGCCGTATCTCGGCGCAATCCTGGCGGTCACCGTCGTTTTCGCCGGATTGCTGCTCCCGCTGCTCGAAGATTCCGCACTGGATGGCTGGCGGCTCGAGCTGGTCGGCGCGATTGCGCTGCTCGCCGCGAGTCAGCTCGGACTGTCGCTGGCGAACTGGCTGGCGCCGTTGTTCGCGACCCCGCGGTTGCTGCCGCGGCTGGACTATTCCGAGGGCATTCCGCCGGAATGCCGCACGCTGGTCGTGATACCGACGCTGCTCACCGGCGAAGACGCGACAGATGATCTGCTCGAGGCGCTCGAGGTCCGGTACCTCGGGAACCAGGACGCCCAGCTTTACTTTGGCCTGTTGAGCGATTTCTGCGATGCGCCCGCGGAAACAGTGGCGGGCGACGAACCGTTGCTCCTGCGCGCGCGCCACGGCATTGAAAAGCTGAATGCGAAATACGCGGGCGCCGGGGGCGGACGTTTCCTGCTGTTCCATCGCCCGCGGCGCTGGGATCGATCCGAGCGCGCCTGGATCGGCCACGAACGCAAGCGTGGAAAGCTCGCGGATCTCAACCTGCTGCTGCGCGGCGGAGGACACGACCGCTTTTCGCTGGTCGTCGGCGACGTCGCCGCATTGTCCGGCGTGCGCTATGTCATCACGCTCGACACCGACACCGAACTGCCGCGCGACTCCGCGCGTCAGTTTGTCGGCGTAATGGCGCACCCGCTGAATCGGCCGCGCATCGATGCGCAGCGGAATTGCGTCAGCGGCGGTTACGGAATCCTGCAGCCGCGGATGGCGACCAGCCTGGCGGGCGCGAATCGCTCGCGCTACGCCCAGCTGTTCGGCAGCGAACCCGGTATCGACCCGTACACGCGCTCGGTGTCCGACGTGTACCAGGACTTGTTCGGTGAAGGTTCGTTCATCGGCAAGGGCATCTACGACGTCGACGCATTCGAGCAGACCCTCAAGGACCGGTTCCCCGAGAACTGGATCCTGAGCCACGACTTGCTCGAGGGCTGCTACGTGCGTTCCGGATTGCTGAGCGACGTGACGCTGTACGAAGAGTATCCGTCCCGATACGACGTCGACACGCGGCGGCACGAGCGCTGGATCCGGGGCGATTGGCAGATTGCGCGCTGGCTGTTCCCGCGCGTCCCCGGACTTCGGCGCCGGACGCAGGCGAATCCGCTGTCCGCGCTGTCGCGCTGGAAGATCCTCGACAACCTGCGCCGCAGCCTCGCGCCGGCAGCGCTGACGATCCTGTTCCTCGTGGGCTGGTTCGTCGCGCCGCGCGCGTGGACATGGACCCTGGCAGTTGCCGGCATCATCCTGATTCCGCCGGCTCTCGCGATGGTCACATCGGCATTCCGGAAATCCCGCGACCTGGGCATCGGCCAGCATCTTGAAGCGGTCCTGCGCGACGCCGCGCGCAGCTTCGCGCAGGCCGGGTTCCGGCTCGCCTGCCTGCCGCATGAAGCCATCGTCAGCCTCGGCGCGGTGCTGCGCACGGTCGGCCGCATGCTGATCACGCGCCGGCGGCTGCTCGAATGGGCGCCCTACGACGAGCGCAGCCGAAGCAACGACACGGGAATTGCCGCGTCGTATCGCTCGCTGTGGCCCGCCCCGTTCCTCGCGGCCGCCGCCACGCTGGGACTCGCGTTCGTCAGGCCGGATGCGCTGTTCACGGCCGTGCCGGTGCTGTTCCTCTGGTTCGCGGCGCCGGGACTCGCGGGCTGGCTCAGCAGGCCGATCATCCGCAGCGAGGCAAAGCTGTCGGCGGAGCAATCGATCTTCCTGCGCAGGATGGCGCGCAAGACCTGGGCGTTCTTCGACCGGTTCGTCACGGACGAAGATCATTGGCTGCCGCCCGACAATTTCCAGGAAGACCCGGGTCCGGTGATCGCGCATCGGACGTCGCCGACCAATATCGGCATGGCCCTGCTCGCCAATCTGGCCGCCTGCGACTTCGGCTTCATTCCGGCCGGTAAGCTGCTCGATCGGACCGATGCCACGTTTCGCACGATGGACCGGCTACTGCGCCATCGCGGGCATTTTTTCAACTGGTACGACACGCAAACCCTGCAGCCGCTGCCCCCGCGCTATGTCTCGTCAGTGGACAGCGGCAACCTGGCGGGCCTGCTGCTGACCCTGCGGTCGGGGCTGCTGGCGATGGCCGATCAGCCCGTCGTCAGCCCGCGCGTTTTCGAGGGGCTGGCCGATGCGCTCGCCGTGCTCGCGGATGCCGTGCCGGCGGCCGAACGCGAAGCGGTCGATCGCCTGTCGACTCTGCTGGATTCCACGCGCGAATCGCGACCGGCAACTCTCCCTGCGATCCAGCACGCGCTCGGGTTGCTCGCAGATGCGGCCGGCGCACTCAAGGCGTCTTTTGCAGCCGCGCCGGAGAGCGCTGCCTGGGAGTGGGCGGTCGCATTCGAACGGCAATGCCGCGACGCGCTGGACGATCTGGTCTTCCTCGCGCCGTGGCTCGTCGCCGCCGCGGGCTCCGCGCCTGCCGGCCCGACGGAGGGATTCGCCGGCGTGCCGACGCTGCGCGATCTGGCTGCACGAGCCGGCGGGATTTCCGCGGAACGGGCACAAGCCCGCATCGCGGATTGCGAACGGCTGGCGCAATCGGCAACGGGCTTTGCCGAGATGGACTACGAGTTTCTCTACGACCGGACCCGGCACCTGCTCGCGATCGGTTACAACGTCGACGAATTCCGCCGGGATACCAGTTTCTACGACTTGCTGGCGTCCGAAGCGCGGCTCACCAGTTTCGTTGCAGTTGCCCAGGGCCGCTTGCCGCAGGAATGCTGGTTCGCGCTCGGCCGGATGCTGACGAAAGTCGACGGCGAGACGGTGCTCGTGTCCTGGAGCGGCTCGATGTTCGAGTACCTGATGCCGCTCCTGATCATGCCGTCCTACAGCGGAACCCTGCTCGACCAGACCTGCCGCGGCGCTGTCGATCGCCAGATCGCTTACGGCCGTCAACGCTCGCAGCCCTGGGGCATCTCGGAGTCGGGTTACAACACCGTCGACGCTAGCCTGAATTACCAGTACCACGCGTTCGGCGTCCCCGGGCTCGGATTGACCCGGGGACTCGCCGAGGATCTGGTCGTGGCGCCCTATGCGTCCGCGCTCGCGCTCATGGTCGCGCCCGAAGCAGCCTGCGCCAACCTCGAGCGCCTCGCTGCCGCCGGCCTCGAGGGCCGGTTCGGATTCTACGAAGCGGTCGATTTCACGCCGGTGCGCCTGCCGCGCGGTCAGTCAAGCGCCGTCGTGCGATCGTTCATGGCGCATCACCAGGGCATGAACCTGCTGTCGCTGGCGCATCTGCTTCTGGGTGAGCCGATGCAGCGGCGATTCGCATCCGACCCCTTGTTCCAGGCGACGCTGCTGCTGCTGCAGGAAAAGATTCCGAAGACGGCGGCGATCCACGCGCATATCGCCGCGCAATCCGATGGCGGCGCGTTCTCCGCCGCCGCGGAAACCTCGGCGCAACTGCCCATCGGCGCGGAGACGCCCTCTCCGGAAGTGCAGTTGCTGTCGAACGGCCGCTATCACGTCATGGTGACCAATGCAGGCGGCGGCTACAGCCGCTGGAAGGAGTTCGCGCTCACGCGCTGGCGCGAGGACAGCACCAGCGACAACTGGGGATCTTTCTTCTTCCTGCGCGACGTCGCTTCGGGCGAGTTCTGGTCGGCCACGCACCAGCCCACGCTGCGACGGGCAGACAGCTATGAGGCGATGTTCTCCGAGGGCCGGGTGGAATTCCGCAGGCGCGACCTGGATTTCGAAACCTATTCGGAGATCGTCGTGTCGCCGGAGGACGACATCGAATTGCGCCGGATGCGTATCACCAACCACGCGCGCCAGACGCGGACGATCGAGGTCACCAGCTATTCCGAAATCGTGCTTGCGCCGCCGGCGGCGGACGCCCTGCAGCCGTCATTCGGAAATCTTTTCATCCAGACGGAAATCGTGCGCGACCGCCGCACGATCCTCTGCACGCGACGCCCGCGCGCCGCCGGCGATCCCGCTCCCTGGGCATTTCACCTGATGGCGACTCACGGCACCGACGTCCTGAACGTCAGCTACGAGACCGATCGGGTTCGCTTCATCGGCCGCGGCCGGAGCATCGCGGCACCGCAGGCGCTGGCCGATGCGGCCGAGCTCACCGGCGCGGAAGGATCCGTGCTGGAACCGGTCGCCGCCATCCGGTGCGAAGTCACGCTCGAGCCGGGGCAGTCGGCGACGCTCGATTTCGTGTCGGGCGCGGGCGACAGCCGCGAGGCCTGCCTGGCCCTCGTCGGCAAGTACCAGGACCGTCATCTCGCCGACCGCGTCTTCGACCTCGCATGGACGCATGGCGGCGTGATGCTGCGCCAGATCAACGCGACGCCCGGCGACGCGCAGATTTACGGTCGGCTCGCGGGGCCAGTGCTCTATGCCAATCCGACGCTGCGCGCCGATGCCGGAGTACTGCTGCGCAATCAACGTGGCCAGTCGGGTCTCTGGGGATATGCCATTTCCGGTGACCTGCCGATCGTGCTGCTGAAGATCGCGGACGGCGCCCATGTCGAACTGGCGCGCCAGTTGATCCGCTGCCACGCGTACTGGCGCCTCAAGGGACTCGTGGTGGATCTCGTGATCTGGAACGAAGACCACGTCGGTTATCGGCAGCGCCTGCAGGACCAGATCATGGGATTGATCGCGACCGGCATCGAGGCCAACGCGATCGACCGGCCCGGCGGCATTTTCGTGCGCTACGCCGAACAGATCTCGAGCGAGGACCGCACCCTGCTGCAGGCATCGGCGCGGATCATCATCAGCGACAGGCGCGGGACCCTCGCCGAACAGATCAGCCGCCGGGCCCTCGCGGACCGGAGCGTGGCACGGCTTGCGCCGACGCGGTCGCATCGGCCGGAACCGGAGGCGCCGCCCGAACCGACGCGCAAAGACCTCATCCTGGCCAGCCCGCTCGGCGGCTTCACCGCCGACGGCAGCGAGTACGTCATCACGACCACGCAATCGCAGATGACGCCGCTTCCGTGGGTCAATGTCCTCGCGAATCCGCGATTCGGCACGGTGCTGGCGGAATCGGGGCTCGCGTACACCTGGTTCGAAAATGCCCATGAATTCCGGCTGACACCGTGGAGCGGCGATCCGGTCGGCGCGACCGGCGGCGAAGCGGTCTATCTCAGGGACGAGGAAAGCGGCCACTACTGGTCGCCGACGCCGCAACCCTGCGGTGGAGCGATGCCGTACGTGACCCGCCACGGTTTCGGCTACAGCGTGTTCGAGCACACGACCGGCGGCATTCACTCGGAACTGTGGGTCTACGTGGACCTCGAGTCCGCGGTCAAGTATTCCGTGCTGAAGGTTCGCAACGGTTCCGGGCGCTCGCGAAACCTGACGGCGACCGGCTACGTGGAATGGGTCCTCGGCGATTTGCGCCCGAAGTCCGCGATGCACATCGTCACCGAGATCGACCCGACCAGCGGGGCACTGTTCGCGCGCAATGCCTTCAACAGCGAGTTCTCGGGACGCATTGCTTTTTTCGACGTCGACGATCTTTCCCGCACCCTGAGCGGCGATCGCACCGAGTTCCTCGGCAGGAACGGAAGCTTCCGGCGGCCGGATGCGATGACGCGAACGCGGCTCTCCGGCCGCGTCGGTGCGGCGCTCGACCCCTGTGGCGCGCTGCAGGTGACCATCGACCTGGCGGATGGCCAAGAGCGGGAAATCATCTTCCGGCTCGGCGCGGGGCGCGATGCCGACGACGCCCGCGCGCTGGCCCTGCGGCTGCGTACGCCCGGAACCGCGCGCAATGCGCTCCAGGCGGTACGGCAATACTGGAAGCGCACGCTCGGCGCCGTGCAGGTCGAGACGCCCGATCCCGCGCTCGATGCCCTCTGCAACGGCTGGCTACCCTACCAGGTGCTCGCCTGCCGGTTCTGGGCGAGAAGTGGCTACTACCAATCCGGCGGCGCCTACGGATTCCGCGACCAGCTGCAGGATGCGATGGCGCTGGTTCATGCCGAGCCCACGCTCGTGCGCGAGCACTTGCTGCGCTGCGCGGCTCAGCAATACCGTGAAGGCGATGTGCTGCACTGGTGGCATCCGCCCGGCGGCCGCGGTGTGCGAACGCGCTGCTCCGACGACTACCTGTGGTTGCCGCTGGCCGTGTGCCGCTACGTCGAGACGACCGGTGACGCCGCGGTGCTCGACGAGCGCGTGCATTTCCTGGAGGGTCGCGCACTCGGCGCCGACGAAGAGTCCTATTACGACCTGCCCGGTCGCTCGACGGAAACGGCGAGCCTCTACGAGCACTGCGTGCGCGCCATCCGCCATGGGCTGCGATATGGCCGCCACGGGCTGCCGCTAATGGGGTCCGGTGACTGGAACGACGGCATGAACCGCGTCGGCATTCACGGCAAGGGAGAAAGCGTGTGGCTCGGCTTCTTCCTGCACAAGGTGCTGATCTCGTTTTCCGGGATCGCGCAACGCCATGAAGATCCCGAATTCGGGGAGCGCTGCCGCGAGGACGCCGATGACCTGCGCCGCAACCTCGCCAGGCACGCATGGGACGGCGGGTGGTACCTGCGCGCCTGGTTCGACGACGGTTCGCCGCTCGGCTCGATGCTCAATACCGAATGCTCGATCGATTCGATCTCCCAGAGCTGGTCGGTATTGTCCGGTGCGGGGGACCTCGCTCGCTCGCGCCTCGCGATGGATGCGCTGGACCAGCGCCTGGTGCGGCGCGACCAAGGCCTGGTCCGGCTGCTGGATCCGCCCTTCGACTCTTCGGAGATGGATCCCGGTTACATCAAGGGATACGTTCCCGGGGTGCGCGAGAACGGCGGCCAATACACCCATGCGGCCGTGTGGGCGGCCATGGCGTTCGCGGAACTCGGCGACAGCCGCCGCGCCTGGGAGCTGCTCAAGCTGATCAATCCGGTCAACCACGCGCGTACGGCGGAAGCCGTGGCCACGTACAAGGTCGAACCGTATGTCGTCGCCGCGGATGTCTATGCCGTGGCGCCGCACGTCGGCCGCGGCGGATGGACCTGGTACACAGGTTCCGCGGGCTGGTTCTACCGGCTGATCGTGGAATCGTTGCTCGGACTGCGGCGAGAAGGCAACCGGCTCCACGTCGCGCCCTGCCTGCCGGCAGACTGGAACAGTTTTTCGCTGCGCTACCGTTTCGGCGAGACCCTCTATCGCATCTCCGTCATGCCGGATCTGCAAGCGGCTATCGATTCCCGCTCACGCGTCTCGCTCGACGGAGTCGACCAGGACGAGCGCAGCATCCCGCTCACCGATGATGGACGCGTGCACGACGTCGTCGTGGCGGTCGCGCCGTCCCGCGCCAGGACATGAAGGTGCCGGTGCCTCTGCGATGCGCGGCGTCCACAATTGCACCGCCGCCGGGCGTGTAGTCGCCGGCTGTCCCGGCACCGGGGTCCTCTCCTACAGAGTCGCCAACCAGGGGGGCAGCACAGTGTCATGTCGGCACTTTTGCGGCGGACCCCGGTCGGATCATTCATGCGGCTTTATCGAAAACGGCGAACACATCTGGGCCCGCTGCGGCGCAACGGCGAACCGCGCAGTGCGGCAGCGCTCGACGTCGATGCCGCCGTCCTCGATCCGACGCGTTATTTCGAGCGGCCGAAGGCCGTGCTCGAGGATGCGCGTCTCGATGCCGCGCAGAAGCGCCGGATCCTGGAATCCTGGGCCCTCGATGCCCAGCGCCTGTCCGAATCGGAAGCCGAGAACATGCCCGGCCGGGCAACCGAGCGGCCGTTCCTGCGCGAGGCGAAGCTCGCGCTGCTCGAACTCGATCGCTGATCCCACGCCGCCGGCCGTTCAGCCGGTCCCGAAGAAATGAGACGCCGGTCACAGTTGGCCGCCGGGGTCTGCGCAGCTCCATCGGTGTTTCGACGAACTGCCTGAAGCCACACATTTCACCCGCGCCTGCGCCCCGCATGATTCCGGCACTGGGGCACGGGGGTCTTGCGTCCGATGGATCGTCCGCTTCCGCCGCGTTCACCCGCGATGACGGCGCTGCTCGGTGCGTTGCGCCGGCTGGCGCGCTGGATGTCGTTCGAGACGCCGATCGGCATTGTCCCGCGCCTGACCATCGCATTCGCCGCCGTCGCGATCCTGGCGGTCGTCGCCAACGACGTTTCCGAGCACGGCGGCACCCTGATCCGGACGATCGAGCAGGGATACTCGGCAATGTCGGCCGACGAGGGCCAGGCGGAAGCCGACGCGCTGCCCGCCTCGCTCGAACTGCTGCAACGCTCGGCACTCGCACGGGCCGAACTCGACGAACCAGGACGTGAGGCGCGTTACACCGAAGCGCTTGCGGCCTTTGCCTCGGCTCGCGAATCGTACCGCGCAATCCTCATTCCGACGCTCGGGGCAGCCCCGCTCAACGAATTCGACGCGGCGTCGGACGCGCATGCCGGACTCGCTGCGGACTTCGTCCGCGCCGCGGATTCGCGCCGGCGCCTGGTCCGCGAGATCGCCGCGGAACTGGCCTCGCTCGATGCACGGATCGGCGCGCTGCTCGAACGGACGCTCAGGGTGTTCGGCCAGGTCGGTTCGCGCGAATACCTGGTGGAAGCTAGCAGGCTGCTGGACGAGATGGAACGGCAGGCGGCCGGACTCTTCGTTCCGCAAGCGCAGCGGACGAATGCTGCGCGAGCGCTGTCGCGGAACGAGGCCGCTCTGGCCGGCATCCTGCACGACAACGAACAGAGTTTCGTGCGGCTCGAGAGCCGCGACTGGTTCCAGCGCATGCAGAACGACCTGCGGCGTACCGTGCGCCTGCGCGAACTGCTCGCGCGCATCGACAGCCAGCAGGTCGTGCGGATCGATGAACTCGGCGCAAGTTTCGGCGCATTGTCGGCGCAAGTCCGACGCGCCACCGCGCGCTTCGAGACGGCGCGGGCGATCGCATCAGCCCGGCGCCGCTCGGATGACGCCCTCTCCGCCATCTCGCAGGAGGAGGAGCGGCAGCGCACGCTGATCGCGTGGCTCAGCGGCTGCATCCTGCTCCTGCTGCTCGCGACTTCGATCAACACCGTGGTCAGCGTCGTCCGCCCCGTGCGCCGGCTGCTCTCGGCCACCCGGCGCATGGCGGAAGGCGCCCTCGACGTGTCGGTGCCGCGCGGCGGCATCAAGGAGCTCGACCAGCTCGCCGTTTCGTTCAATCACATGGCGGAACAGTTGGCGGCTGCGCATGCCCTCGCCCGCCAGTACCACAATC
>JANNKZ010000453.1:0-2312 GCA_031396515.1 Gammaproteobacteria bacterium | reverse complement strand
GAGCTGAAGGCCGTGTTCGACCCGCGCGGCGGCTACTGGCAGCCGGGCGGCAAGTTCATGCCGTCGATCGTCGCGGAGATCGGCTACGTCGTCGAGCGCCACCTGCAGACGATCGGACTGATGCAGAAGCCGGGCATGGATGACACGCAGCGCCTGCTGGTCGAGACGAAGCGCAAGGAATGGGAGCTTCGCAACCGGCAGCAGGATGCTTTCGCGCAGTCGAGCTATCCGGAAGGCGCGCAGCTCTGCGTCAAGTGCAACACTGCGGCGGTCGTGATGATGGATGGTTGCATGACCTGCCTCGCCTGCGCCGACTCGAAGTGCGGCTGACGGCGCCATCGATTTTTATCACGCGCCAGCCGGGTCCCCGCCCGGCGGCTCCTGACAATGGGAGCTGCGCGTGAACTCCCAGGCGGCCTTCGGGCCGCCTTTTTTCCCGGTCGACAATGCCGATCCCGAAATAGGGGACGCATCCCATTTTCCGGCGCCGCCACGGCCGCGCGGTTTCGTTCGCTCGCTCAAAGAGAAGAATCGGAAAATTCGCTCGCTCGCGAACCACGCAGCCGTGGCCGGCGCGGGACGAATGGCGGGCGTCGCCTGTGCGGTGGCACTGGTTGCCGGGATAAACGGCGGCTGCGCGACCGAGAAAGCGTACGAGGGACCGAGGTTGCCGAAGTCGGAGCGTGCGATCGTGCATGCGGATCCGGCGCTGTCGGCCGGTCTGCCGGTCTCGCTGCGACTGCGGCAGGCGGACGAGCGCGAGGTGCCGCTCACCGCGAGCTCGGTCGAGCTGCCGCCGGGCAAGCACGTGCTGCTGGTCGATTGCCGCGTCAGCGAGAGCGGTGCGACCAACCGCTTCACGGTTGTCGTCGAGCTCGAGCCGGGCGGGGAGTACCGCCTGATCGCGGCGGCCTCCGCGCGAAATTGCGACGAGGTCACACTGCAGCCACGCTGAGCGGCGACCGCGCGCCGGGGGCGCTATAATCCCGCGCAACATGCTTTGCAAGTCTTTGATTCCGATGCTTCTCGCGGCGCTTTTCGCCGTCGGTGCACGGGCGGATTCGATCTCCGCCGCACCGGTGGACAGCATGCTGCGCCCGGCTGACCGCATCGTCGTGCGCAAGGCCGAGCGGCGCATGGACCTCTATCGACAGGGTGCCGTCATCGCGAGCTTTCGCGTGTCGCTCGGTCTCGTGCCGAGCGGGCACAAGCAGCGCGAGGGCGACTTCCGCACGCCCGAGGGCAGCTACCACCTGACGCGCCGCAACGCGCGCAGCGATTTCTTCCTCGCCGTGCAGGTTTCCTACCCCGAGTCCACCGACCTTGCGCTGGCGCGCAAGAACGGCTGGTCGCCCGGCGGCCTGATCATGGTGCACGGGCTGCCGAACGCGCCCAAGTACTCCCGCGATCGTTATCTCAGCACGGACTGGACCGACGGCTGCATCGCGCTGTCCAATGAGGACATGCTCGACTTCTGGCTGCTGACGGGGCAGGGGACACTGATCGAGATCCAGCCGTGACCGACGCCGGTGGGCTCGACCTCTCGGCAGTCGTGCATGCACGGGTGTCGCCAAAAGGCGTGCTCGACAACCTGTCGCAGCAGGAAGTGGACAAACTGCTCGACCGCGGCCAGGGCGGCCTCTATCCGCTGTTCCGCCGCTGCGCGCTCGCAGTGCTCAATTCCGGCACGATGATCGACGACGCGCGCGTTATCTTCGAGGCCTACAAGGACTTCGAGATTCGCATCGTGCGCGAGCCGTGGGGCATCAAGCTGGAGATGAACCACGCCCCGGCTTCCGCCTTCGTCGACGGCGACATGATCCGCGGCGTCAAGGAGCACCTGTTCTCGGTGTTGCGCGACATCGTCTACACCCACAACGAGATCGTCGCGCGCTTCGACCTGACCGATCCCGCCAGCGTGACGAACGCGATCTTCTGCATCCTGCGCAACGCCCGCGCCCTGGAGTACAAGGGACGCCCGGACCTGGTCGTCTGCTGGGGCGGCCACTCGATCCCGCGCGAGGAATACGACTACACCAAGAAGGTCGGCTACGAGCTCGGCCTGCGCGGCCTGTCGGTCTGCACCGGCTGCGGCCCCGGCGCGATGAAGGGTCCGATGAAGGGCGCGACCATCGGCCATGCCAAGCAGCGCATCAAGGACGGCCGCTATATCGGCGTCACCGAGCCCGGGATCATCGCGGCGGAGCCGCCGAACCCGATCGTGAACCAGCTCGTGATCATGCCGGACATCGAGAAGCGCCTCGAAGCCTTCGTCCGCATGTGCCACGGCATCATCGTGTTCCCGGGCGGGG
>JANNKZ010000358.1:0-14578 GCA_031396515.1 Gammaproteobacteria bacterium | reverse complement strand
GGCGCCGCTGCACCCGCTCACCGACGTGCCGCGCGGGAACTTCTTCCGCAGGATCTGGGACACGATCCTGTCCTGGTTCGCTTAAGGGGGACTCCAGATGCTGCATCCGCTGGTCTGGCTCGACGGCCGGCTGCTGCCCATCGACGAGGCGCGCATTTCGCCGCTCGACCGCGGCTTCCTGTTCGGCGACGGCGTCTACGAGGTGCTGCCGGTATTCGAGGGCCGCGCGTACCGCTTCGACGCGCACATCGAGCGCCTCGACCGCAGCCTGCGCGAGATCCGCATGGCGCCTGTGCTCGACCGCGCCGGCTGGCTCGCGGCATTCGGCCGGCTGGTGCACGGCAATGGCGGCGGCGACTGCCTGCTCTACGTCCAGGTCACGCGCGGCGCCGAGCCCGAGCGCAACCACGTGCCGCGGCCGGGCGGCAAGCCGACGGTGTTCGCCTGCGTATCGACACTGCCCGTCATGTCGCCGGTGACCATCGCGAACGGCACGCAGGCGATCACGGCCGAGGACATGCGCTGGGCGCGCTGCGACATCAAGATGACTTCGCTGCTTGGCAACGTGCTGCACCGCTGGCAGGCGGCGGATGCGGGCGCGACCGAGAACATCCTCCTCCGGGGCGGCTTTGTCACCGAGGGCAGCACGAGCAGTGCGCACGTCGTCAAGGGCGGCTGCATCGCGACGCCGCCGCAAACCAACGCGGTGCTCCCGGGGACGACGCGTGGCGTCCTGTTCGAGCTGGCGGATCGCGCCGGCATCGCCTCCGAGCGGCGCCCGGTCGCCGAGGCGGAGCTGCGCGCCGCCGACGAGATCCTGATCGCCTCAGCGGGGGGCGGCATCCGCGCGGTCACGACGCTTGACGGCCGGACCGTGGGCGACGGCCTGCCCGGCCCCGTGTTCCGGCGTATCCATGAAGGATTCCTCGCGACCCGCACCGAATTCTCGACGCCGTTGCCCGCATGAGCGGCAACGAAGAGCTGTTCCAGTTTCCGACCGAATTCCCGATCAAGGTGATGGGGCGGGATTCCGAGTCTTTCCGCACGCTGACGCTCGCGATCATCGAGCGCCACGCGGGCCCGCTGGCGGCCGACCGCATCAGCGAGCGCATGAGCCGCGAAGGCAAGTTCCTCGCGCTGACCTACACGATCACCGCCGAGAGCCGCGCGCAGCTCGACCAGATCTATCAGGACCTCACCGACAGCGGAGTCGTGCTGGTCGCGCTCTGAGACCAGGTCCCGTCCCAGTCGAGGCCGAGCGTCTCGCACAGCAGCGGCGCGAGTTCATCCGCCACGTCCTCGACTCGCGCTTTGACGCCGAAGTCCGCGAGCTGCGTCATCTCGAGGCCGGCGACGCCGCAGGGATTGATGCGGCGAAAGGGTTCCAGGTCCATATCCACGTTCAGCGCGAGTCCGTGGTAGCTGCAGCCGCGGCGAACGCGCAGCCCAAGGCTCGCGAGCTTGCGTACGCCCGCATAGACGCCGGGCGCCTCGCGCCGGCCGGAAGCCTCGATGCCGTGACGCGCGGCGAGCGCGACGACCGCGTTCTCGAGCCCGACCACGAGTTCGCGCACGCCGATGCGGCGGCGGCGAAGGTCCACGAGCGCGTAGGCGACGAGCTGGCCGGGGCCGTGATAGGTGACCTGGCCGCCGCGATCGATGCCGACCACCGGGATGTCGCCCGGCGCGAGCAGGTGCTCGATGCGGCCGTTCAGGCCCTGCGTGAACACCGGCGGATGTTCGAGCAGCCACAGTTCGTCGGGCGTCTCGGCGTCGCGCGCATCGGTAAAGGCCTGCATCTCGCGCCAGACGGGCCCGTATTCCACGCGGCCGAGCCACCGGACTTGCGCGTTCATCCTGCCTCGACGATGTCGGCCTCGAGATGGCGCGTGGCGCGGAGCGAATTGGAGATCGGGCAGCCCTGCTCGGCCTTCTCGAGGAGTCGCCGCGCGCGCGCGGCATCGGCGCCCGCCGGCACGACCAGGCGCACATGGGTCGTGATCTGCGTGAAGCGGCTGTTGCCGTCGATGCGCTCGAGCAGGCCCTCGACGTCCGCCGAGAGTTCGCGCCAGTCGAAGCGCGAGGCCTTCGCGATCACGCGGAAGGTGAGCATCATGCAGTCGCCGACCGCGGCGAGCAGCAGCGTCTCCGGCGCCCAGTAGCCACCCGGGCCGTCGAACTCCGGCGGCGGCAGTGAAACGATGCGCGGCAGCCCCTCCGAGTCGAGTTGAACTTCGCCTTCCGGCGCGAGGCCGACGCGGACCCGATAGCGGTGCGGAAACGGATGCATCACGGCAGCCCGCAGTTGTCGCCGGCGAGCGCGCGCTCCGCGCGGTAGCTCGACCGCACCATCGGTCCCGACACGCATTCGAGGAAGCCGCGCGCAAGCGCCGCCTCGCGGCAGGCCGCGAACTGCTCCGGCGTCACGAAGCGCTCGACCGGCAGGTGATTGAGGGTCGGGCGCAGGTACTGGCCGAGCGTCAGCAGGTCGCAGCCCGCGGCGCGCAAGTCATCCATCGCCTCGAAGAGTTCCCCGTCGGTCTCGCCGAGGCCGAGCATCAGGCTCGACTTCGTCAGCAGCGGACTGCGGTGCCGCTTCGCATGGGCGAGCACCGCGAGCGTCTGTTCGTAGCCCGCGCGCGGGTCGCGCACCGGATGGGTCAGGCGCCGCACGGTTTCGATGTTCTGCGCGAACACGACGATGCCGGAATCGACGACGGTCTCGACCGCCGCGCGGTCGCCCTGGAAATCCGGCGTCAGCGCCTCGACCGCGGTCTTCGGGCTGGCCGCGCGGATCGCGCGCACGCAGGCGGCGAAGTGAGCGGCACCGCCGTCCGACAGGTCGTCGCGATTGACCGAGGTCAGCACGACGTAGCCGAGATTCATCAGCGCGACCGTGTGTGCGGCGTTCGCCGGCTCCTCGGCATCGAGCCAGCCGCGCGGATTGCCGGTGTCCACGGCGCAGAAGCGGCAGGCGCGCGTGCAGACGGCGCCCATCAGCATCAGCGTCGCAGTGCCGGCATTCCAGCACTCGCCAATGTTCGGGCAATGCGCCTCTTCACAGACAGTGCTCAGGCGATGCTCGCGCACAGTGCGCTTGAGCGCGTCGAAGCGCTTGCCTGCCGGCATCGGCGCGCGGAGCCACGACGGCTTGGCGCCGGGCGGCAGCGGCGGCGCCGCAGCCATGCGTTTGATGCCGTTCTTGATCGCGCTGAAGCCCTGTGGGGTCTGGTATTTCTCGCCGCTCGCCGGCCGGCGCTCGACCTCGACAGGAATTCCCTTGAAATCAGCCACTTATGTTCACCGCTCGGCCCTTTTGCTCAGACATTCTATCCGACCGGCGAATGCAGGACGGGATGACGGGCCCGGCCCAGGCGCAGCTCGGCATCGAGTCCCGCGAGCCGCGCGGGCGTGCCGACATCGGTCCAGCCGCCGGTGTGGCGCTGGCCGGTGAGGCGGCCCGCGCGCATCGCCTCGTCGAGGAGCGGCTTCAGCGGGAAGATCCCGGGCGAGCAGCCGTCGAACAGGCGTGGATCGAGCACCGAAATGCCGGTATAGGTGAGTCGGCTCTTGAGTGGCAGCACGTGACCGCCGGCGTCGAGGCCGTAATCGCCTTCGGGGTGGTGCACGGGATTCTCGACCATCACCAGATGCGCGAGCGAACCCGCCGGCCGGCTCAGTGCTTCGAAAGCAAGGTCGCACCAGACGTCGCCATTGACGACCAGAAATGGCTCGGCGCCGAGCATCGGCAGCGCCGCGAAGATGCCGCCGCCGGTGCCGAGCGGCTCGGGACCCTCCTCGCTGTAGCGGATCGACAGGCCGTGACGCCGGCCGTCGCCGATGGCTTCGCGGATTCTGTCGCCGAGCCAGGACAGGTTGATCACGACGTCGGTAATGCCGTGCTTCAGCACGGAGGCGAGGTGATACTCGATCAGCGGAAAGCCGCCGGCTTCGAGCAGCGGCTTCGGCAGGCGATCGGTCAGCGGCCGCATGCGCTCGCCGCGGCCGGCGGCGAGGATCATCGCCTTCATCGCGGCTTGCCCGTGCGTCGAGCCGCCGCCGCGAAGGCCGGCACGACCTCGGCGCGCAGATACGCATCGAAGCCGGCGAGCGCCGGCATCGCGCCCGTCGCCGCGAGCGTGTAGTCGAGCACGCGCGGCAGGTCCGCCAGATAGCCGGACTTGCCGTCGCGATGCCACAGCCGCGCGAATATGCCGAGCACCTTGATGTGCCGCTGCAGTCCCATCGCGTCGAGCCACTGCAGGAACTGGCCACGGTCGGCGCCAACGTCGAGGCCCGACACCGCCGCGCCCTCGCGATAGCGGTCGAGCCAGGCGTTGAACCGCCGCGCGGGCCAGACGACATAGCAGTCTTTCAGCAGCGACACGAGATCGTAGGTGACCGGTCCGCGCACGGCATCCTGGAAATCGACGATGCCCGGATTGCCTTCGGCACGCACCAGCAGGTTGCGTGAGTGAAAGTCGCGATGCACCAGCACGACCGGTTGCGCGAGCGCCTGGTCGCAGAGCCAGTCGAAGGCTTCCGCGATCGTACGCCGCGCGCCGGCCGCGGGAGCGAGCCCGAGGTGCCGGCCGAGGAACCATTCGTTGAAGAGCGCCATCTCACGCATGAGCAGCGAACGGTCGTAAGCGGGCAGTTCCGCCGCGAGCGGCGTGCCGGCCGCCTGCAGGCGCACGAGCGCCTCGACGGCCGCCTCGTAGAGCGGCTCGGGATCGGCGCCCTCGCCGATCGCTTCGAGATAGTGCTGGCGGCCGAGGTCGCCGATCAGCACGAAACCCTGTTCGGTGTCGACCGCGATCACCGGCGGCACGTGCACGCCCGTGGCGGCGAGGATGCGCGCGACCCGAAGCCAGGCGTCGAGCGCCTCGTGCTCCGGCGGCGCATCCATCGCGATCTGCGTCGTGCCCCCGCGGTGCACGCGGAAATAGCGGCGGAAGCTCGCATCGGCGGATGCGGGCAGGATGCGCTCGACCGGCGGCCCCGGAAGGCCCGCGATCCAGCGCTCGAGTCTCTGCAGTCGCGGATCGGCGTTGTCGTTCGTGTTCATGCAGGGGCGACGGCCGGGGGGCTCGCATTATAGACTTCCAGACTCCGTGCGCCGCCTCATTGCATCGATCGCGACCGTACTCGTCCTGCCGCAGGCCGCGGCCCAGGAATGCATCTGGCCGCAACCCGAGGCGATGACGGCAACGCCAGTCGCGGCAGACGACAGCGTCTCGGTCGAAAGCCGGGACGAGTTGCCCGTCACCGTGAAGAGCGGCGGCGCCGAGCTCACGCGCGAGGGCGATGCGAAGCTCACGGGCGGTGTCGTCGTCCGGCAAGGCGATCGCGAGCTGTCGGCGCAATCCGCGACCTACGACGCATCCGATCAAAACTTCAAGGTCGAAGGCGACGTCGAATTCCGTTCGCCGGATCTGCGGCTCAAGAGCCTGACCGGCGACTGGGACATGCAGGGCGCCGGGCATTTCACCGGCACCGAATTCGAACTGCCGGCGCGGCCCGCGCGCGGCTCGGCCGCCGAACTCGACGTGACCCGCACGGGTGCGCTGTCGCTGCGTGAGGTGAGCTTCACGACGTGCCCGGCCGGCAACAACGACTGGTTCCTGCGTGCCTCGTCGATCGACATCGACCAGGGCGCGCAGCAGGGCAAGGGACGGAACGTCCGCATCGAACTGAAAGGCGTCCCGATCCTCTACGCCCCGATCATTTCCTTCCCCGTCGGCGACGCGCGCAAGTCCGGCTTCCTGTTCCCGTCGTTCGGCAATTCGGACAAAAGCGGTTTCGAACTCGGCGTTCCGTACTACTACAATCTCGCGCCCAACTACGACCTGACGCTGACGCCCTTCCTGTTGTCGCGGCGCGGTCTCGGCCTGGACGCCGAGTTTCGTTACCTCACGGAGCGCAGCCGCGGCCGGGTCGAGAACCGCTACCTGCCGGGCGACGATCTGTCGGGGGGCGATCGCCGGCTGAGCACCATCACGCATCGAACCGACCTCTCGGACCGGCTGCGTTTCAGCGCGAACCTCGCGGACACGAGCGACAGCCGCTATTTCGAGGATTTCGGGCTCGGCCCGGACGGCACGAGCGTGACCTTCCTCGACCGCTACCTGCACCTTGCCTGGCTCGGCCGCAGCTGGCGCCTCGACGGCCGTGTCCAGGATTTCCAGACCATCGACCTGACGGTCGATCCGCTGTCGCGCCCCTATTCGCGCCTGCCGCAGTTCCAGTTTTCCGGCGCCTGGCCGCAGGCCGGCGGCCGCCTGACGACGTCATTCGATGCCGAAACCACCTACTTCGATCGCGACCAGGGCGCGACGGGCCTGCGCCTGGATCTTGCGCCGCGCGTCGCCTGGGCGCTGCGGCGCCCGGGCTGGTACGTGGAGCCGAGCGCCGCCTGGCGCCTGACGGCGTATGAACTGTCGGACGTGGCGACGGGCGCGGACAACGCGCCGGATCGCGAGGCGCCCATCCTGTCGCTCGACGCCGGGATGCAGTTCGAGCGCGTCGCCGGATCGCGCGACCAGCTGGTACACACGCTGGAGCCGCGGCTGCGCTACACCTACATCCCGTTCCGCGACCAGTCGGACCTGCCGGTGTTCGACACGGCGCTGCCCAACCTCAACCTCGTGCAGCTGTTCCGCACCAACCGCTATGTCGGTGCGGACCGCCTCGGCGACGCGAACGAGCTCGCGGCTGGGCTGACGACGCGGCTGTTTCATGTCGACAGCGGCCGGCAGTTCCTGACTGCGACGATCGGCCAGCGGTTCTATTTCGAGAGCCCGCGCGTTGTGCTGCCGGGCGAGATCC
This sequence comes from Gammaproteobacteria bacterium, assembly GCA_031396515.1. Lineage (GTDB taxonomy): Bacteria > Pseudomonadota > Gammaproteobacteria > Steroidobacterales > Steroidobacteraceae > SCUD01. Next base: position 7,750 of record JANNKZ010000358.1, on the reverse strand, counting down.
CGGAATCCCGCAATGCCTCGAACATGGTCGGCGAGATCGACCTCACGGCGTGGCGGAACTGGAGCGCTCGGATCGCGATGGAATGGGACAATGAGGAATCGAACACCGTGCTCGGCCAGGCGGGCCTGCAGTATCGGCCGCGCCCCGATGCCGTCATCAACGTCGGCTATCGCTACCGCGAGGGGCTGCTTGAGCAGTGGGACGGCTCCTTTGCCTGGCGCCTGTCGCCGTCGTGGCAGGTCTTCGCGCGCCAGGTCTATTCGACCAAGGAAGAGAAATCGATCGACCGTTTCGCGGGCTTCGAGTACGGCAGCTGCTGCTGGCGCGTCCGCCTGATCGGGCGACGCTATGTGTCGAATCGCACGGGAGAAAGCGACAATTCCATCATGCTGCAGCTGGAACTCAAGGGCCTGTCCTCGGTCGGAACCAGCAATGACGCTTTCCTGCAGCGGGGCATTCGGGGATACTCCCCCGGCCTCGCAACCACCCTGCCCTGATACCGACCCGGAACTCTCATGATCCGAGCGACGATCGCCCTGTTTCTCACGACACTGCTGGCCGGTACGGCCGCCGCCCAGACGCGCGAGCTGTCCACGAGCGGCGTGCCGCTCGATCGCGTGATCGCGATCGTCAACGAGGGCATCGTGCTGCAGAGCCAGCTCGACGACCAGTCCCAAATGATCACCGAGCGCCTGCGCGGCCAGGGCACCCAGCTCCCGCCCGCCGACGTGCTGCGCCAGCAGGTGCTCGAGCGCCTGGTGCTCCAGGAGATCCAGATCCAGCGCGCGGCCCGGCTCGGCGTGCAGGTGCCGGACGAGATGCTGAATGAGGCGCTGCGCGACGTCGCCGGGCGCAACAGCATTCCGTTCGAGCAGATGCCGGCCGCCCTCGCCGGCCAGGGCATCGACTACGCGACCTATCGCGAGGAAATGCGCCGCGAGATCACGATGTCCATGCTGCGCCAGCGCGACGTGATTCCGCGCATCTACGTATCGCCGCGCGAACTCGACCAGGCACTCGAGCGCCAGGCGGGCCAGGCGGACCAGAACGCCGAATACGACGTGTCGCACATCCTGCTGCCGCTGCCGGAGTCGGCGACCACGGACCAGATGAACGCGGTGGAAGCGCAGGCGCGCGAGATCAGCGCGCGCGCCAAGGCGGGCGAGGATTTCGGCCAGCTCGCGCTTGCCTATTCGCAGGCGCAGTCGGCGCTGGAGCGCGGCAAGCTCGGCTGGCGCAAGCTCGGCCAGCTGCCGCAATTCATCGCCGAGCTCGTCAGCGGCATGCAGCCGGGCAACGTCAGTGCGCCCGTGCGCACGCCCACCGGCTTCCACCTGATCCGCCTCGACGAGACGCGCGGCAGCACCGGCGGCCCGATGCTGGTCGAGCAGATTCACGCGCGCCACATCCTGATGCGCCCGACCGAAGTGCAGGACGATGCGACCACGCGCCAGCGGCTGACCGCGGTGCGCACCCGCATCCTGGCGGGCGAGGATTTCAGCGCACTGGCGAGCGTGGTATCCGAGGACCCGGGCTCCGGCAGCCGCGGCGGCGACCTTGGCTGGACCTCGCCCGGCGCCTTCGACCCGGAGTTCGAAACGCAGCTCGCGGCGCTCGAGCCCGACCAGATCAGTGAGCCGTTCCGCACGCAATTCGGCTGGCACATCGTGCAGCTGCTCGGCAAGCGCACGCATGACCAGAGCGACGAAGTGCGCCGGCAGGCGGTGCTGACGGCGCTGCGCGAGAGCAAGCTCGACGAGGAGACCGAGTTGTGGCTGCGACGACTCCGCGACGAGGCTTACGTCGAGATCCGCAATCCCTGAGCGCCCGGCGCATCATCGTCACGACCGGTGAGCCGACCGGCATCGGGCCGGATCTCGCGCTCGCGGCCGCCCTTTCCGACTGGCCCTGCGAACTCGTCTTCGCCGGTGATCCTGAACTGATTGCCGCGCGCGCCCGCGAACTCCGCATCGACATGCGCCTCTGCGACTGGCGCGAAGACATTGCGCCCGTCCCGCACCGCGCCGGCGTCATGCCGGTCCTCGCGCGGACGCTCGCCGTGCCGTCGGTCACGGGCAAACCCGACCCGGCGAATGCGGGCTACGTGCTGTCGCTGCTCGATGCCGCTGCCGATGGCTGCTCTGCCGGCCGCTTCGACGCGATGGTGACGGCGCCGGTGCAGAAATCCACGATCAACGACGCCGGCATCGCCTTCACTGGCCACACCGAGTACCTCGCGGCGCGTTGCGGCGCACCAGCGCCCGTGATGCTGCTGGTTGCCGGAAAGCTCCGCGTCGCACTCGCGACGACGCACTTGCCGCTCGCCGAGGTGCCGCGGCGGTTGACCATGGGTGCACTCGGCGCGACGCTCGACGTGCTGCACCGGGGCCTCGCCGCCGCCTTTCGACTCGACCAGCCGCGCATCCTGGTCTGCGGCCTGAATCCGCATGCGGGCGAAGGCGGCCATCTGGGGCGCGAGGAGATCGAGGTGATCGCCCCGGCCGTGGCGGCGGCGCGCGACCGCGGCATCGCCGCCACCGGTCCCGTCCCCGCGGACACCGCATTCACGCCGGCGTCGCTCGCGCGCGCGGACGCGGTGCTCGCGATGTTCCACGACCAGGGATTGCCGGTCATCAAGCACGCCGGATTCGGCCACGCGGTCAACCTGACGCTCGGACTTCCCTGGTGGCGCACGTCGGTGGACCACGGCACGGCGCTCGACCTCGCCGGCAGCGGCCGCGCGGATCCCGGCAGCCTGTTCGCCGCGATCGGTCTCGCGCTCGAACTCGGATGATCCGCGCCCGCAAGCGCTTCGGGCAGCATTTTCTGCACGACCCAGGCGTGATCGCGCGCATCGTCGCCGCGATCGACCCACAGCCAGGCGAGCGGCTGGTCGAGATCGGGCCCGGGCTCGGCGCGCTGACTCGCCCGTTGCTCGAGCGCTGCAAACGGCTCGAGGTGATCGAAATCGACCGCGACGTGATTCCGGAACTTCGCCGGCACTGCGCGGGCGCGGGCGAACTCATCGTCCACCAGGGTGATGTCCTCGAAATGGACATCGCAGCGCTTTACGGCTCCGGTGAGCGGCTCCGGCTCTGCGGCAACCTGCCGTACAACATCTCGACGCCACTGCTCTTCCACCTGCTGGGCGCGCGCGATGCCATCGCCGACATGCACTTCATGCTGCAGAAGGAAGTCGTGGACCGCATGGTCGCCGGCCCCGGCGGCAAGATCTACGGACGGCTGACCGTGATGCTCGCGGCCGCCTGCCACGCGCAGTCGCTGTTCAGGGTCGGCAGCGGCGCTTTCCGGCCGGCGCCGGCGGTCGATTCCGCCGTGGTGCGGCTCGTGCCGCACCGTTCCGTGCCGTTTCCGTTGCCGGACGCGGCGCGCTTCGCGGCAGTCGTCGCGGCGGCATTCTCGATGCGGCGCAAGACGCTCCGGAATTCGCTGCGCGGGCTCGTCCCGGAAGAAGCGTTCGCCGCGACCGGGATCGACGCCGGGCGCCGCCCGGAGACGCTCGCGCCCGCGGATTTTGCCCGCCTGGCCGCACAACCGGCGCCGGCCGCGGCAGGCCTATAATGCCGGCATGAGCCTGTACCGGAAAATCCTGCTGGTCGTGGACCTCGGTGAGCACAGCGAGCAGATCGCCGTGCGCGCGCGCGACCTGGCGGCGCTCCTCGGCGCGGAGCTTTCCGTGCTGCACGTCGTCGAATACGTACCGGTCGAGCCGATGGGCGAAACGCTGCTGCCGGCGATGCAGGTCGAGGAAGAACTCGTCACGCGCGCGAAGCAGCGGCTGACGGAACTGACGGCGAAGCTCGGCATCGAGGGTGTGCGCCGCGACGTCGCCGCGGGCAACGTGAAAGCCGAAATCGTGCGCGCCGCGCAGGAGCGGCAGGCCGACCTCATCGTGCTCGGCTGCCGCGAACGCCGCGGCCCTTCGATCCTGATCAACCTCACCGAAGACACCGTGCTGCACGCCGCTCCCTGCGACGTGCTCGGCGTCCGGCTGCGCTAGGCCCGCGATGGAGGAAGGCACCGGACACCGGGTGACCGTGGACGTCGACACGCGCTATCTGGAGGACCAGTCGGACCCGGAGGAGCGTCGCTTCGTGTTCGCCTACACGATCACCATCCGCAATCGCGGCGCCGTTCCGGCCAAGCTCCTGACGCGACACTGGGTGATCACCGACGCGAACGGCAAAGTGCAGGAAGTCCGCGGCGAAGGCGTCGTCGGCGAACAGCCGCATCTGATGCCCGGCCAGGGATTCCGCTATACGAGCGGCGCGGTGCTCGAGACGCCGGTCGGCGCGATGCAGGGTTCGTACCAGATGATCGCGGACGACGGCGTGCGCTTCGACGCGCCGATTCCGGCCTTCACGCTCGCGATCCCCGGCACGATCCACTAGGTTCGTTCGATGGCCCACTACGCGATCGGCGACCTGCAGGGCTGCCACGCGGAATTCGTCGCGCTGCTCGACCGGTTGGATTTCGACCCGGCGCGCGACCGCCTTTGGCTCACCGGCGACCTCGTCAACCGCGGCCCGGATTCGCTCGCTTGCCTGCGCGCCGTGCGCGCGCTCGGGCAGGCGGCGACTACCGTGCTCGGCAACCATGACCTGCACCTGCTCGCCATGGCCTGGGCGCCCGCAACGGTGAAGAAGCGCGAGCCCGAACTCGAAGCCGTGCTCGACGCGCCGGACGCGGCGGAGCTGCTTGCCTGGCTCGCGCGCCGCCCGCTGCTGCATCGCGACGACCGGCTCGGCTGGACGCTGGTTCACGCGGGCCTCCCGCCGGATTGGACGCTCGACGACGCCGAGGCCTGCGCGGACGAGGCCGCGCGCGCGCTCCAGGACGACGCGGCCTCACTGCTCGGCGCGATGTACGGCGACCGTCCTGACCGCTGGTCGCGCTCGCTCGCAGGCATGGACCGCCTGCGCTTCACGATCAATTGCCTGACGCGACTGCGCTTCGTAGACGCCGGCGGGCGGCTGCTGCCGCAGTTGAAGGGCACGGTCGCCGACGCGCCCAAGGGCGCGATTCCATGGTTCCGCCATCCCGCGCGCAAGACGCAGGGCGACCGCTTCGTCTTCGGACACTGGTCGGCGCTCGGCTACCTCGCCGAGCCGGGACTGCGCGCGATCGATACGGGTTGCGTCTGGGGCGGGTCGCTCACGGCGATCCGACTGGACTCGGAGGAAGCGCCGGTGATGCTGGCCTGCCGGGGAAACCGGAAGCCCGGACCCTGATCAGTTGTTCTGGGCCTGCGCGGTGTCGACGGACTGGATGCCGGTCAGCACCTCGAAGCGCAGGTCGATGCGATTGCCGACGAGCTGGTGCGGGATGCAGTTGACATCGCCCTGGACGCCGCGCGTCAGGAACTTCGGCATGACGCGATCGCGGAACAGCTCGACCAGCTCGCAATCGCCCATCTCCAGGCCGCGCGGCGAGTTGCGCTTGATCGTGACCGCCTTCCAGACGCCGAGCACGGGTTCGCCGACGTCGCGGGCGTCCGCTGCCGGGATCTCGGGCGCGTAGAAGACGACCTTCAGGCGCGGGAATTCCGCGACCAGCGAAATTCCTTCGTCGCAGCCGCGCTCGGTGATCTTGATGTCGGCGCGCGCGCCCAGGTGCTTCAGCAGGAGCTTGACCTTGCTGCGCAGGCCGCCGCAGGAATAGCGCGTCGTGAAGCCGCTGTAAACGAAGCTAACCTCATGCCGCTTCCAGGCAGCCGCGGTTTCCTCCGATCCGGATTCGCTCGCCATGGCTGGCCCGGCAGCCAGCATGGCCGCCAATGCGAATGCCCCCCAGCGCGTCATTGCCCACTCCTGTCCGCCACTACGGAATCTCAGACCCGCGGTCGCAGGTGGGGTTCCGTCCGCCGCATATAATGACACGATGACGATCATGCGATTCGAATGGTCGGGGCGGCGTTTTGCAAGCGACCTGTCCAGGCCCGTTTCGATCGCCATTCCCCTCGAATTCGACGGTCCGCAGGCGGTCTGCTTTGATGCGCCGCCCGCGACATCCCGGCCGCTTTTCGCGGGTCTCAGCTGCAACTGCGAACTGCTGACGCTCGCGCCGCATTGCAATGGCACGCACACCGAATGCGTCGGTCACCTGACCGAGGATCGCGTCGCCGTCAGCGAGCGAGTGCCGGGCGGTCTGGTGCTCGCGCTTCTGGTGACGCTCGTACCCGTTCCGGCTTCCGCCAGCAGTGAAGACAGCGACCCCACGCCCGCGCCCGGCGACCGGCTGGTGACGGCCGCCGCACTCAATGCCGCATGCACCAGCTTCGATGCGGTGCGGCCGGCCGCGATGATCCTGCGCACCGCGGATGCCGCATCCGGCCCGCACCGGTCCTATCGCGGCGCCGCGCCCGCGCCATATCTTTCGCGCCAGGCCGCCGCCTGGCTCGTTGCCCGGGACATCCAGCACGTCGTGCTCGACCTGCCGTCCGCCGATCGCGCCGACGACGGCGGCCGCTTGACCGCCCATCGCGTGTTCTTCGGCCTGCCGCCGGGGTCGCGCCGCTCGCAGGATGCGGCGCGCCCGCTGGCGAGCATCACCGAGCTCGCGTGGATCGATGCCGCGATACCGGATGGCTGGTACCTGCTCGACTTGCAAATGCCCGCCTTCCGCTCGGACGCCGCGCCGTCCCGGCCGCTGCTGTACGCGGCGGAATTCGAATGAGCGGCCGGCTCACCCGGGAAGACGCGCTCGCGTGCGATGCCGCCGACCCCCACTCCGCGCGGCGCCGCGAGTTCCATTTTCCGGCCGGGCCGGACGGACGCGAGGCGATTTACCTCTGCGGCAATTCGCTCGGGCTGCAGCCGCGGGCCGCCGCCGACGCCGTTGCCCGTTTCATGGCCGAATGGCAGCGCCTCGGCGTGCTCGGCTACCACGACCCGCAGGCCGACTGGCTGAACCTGCACGAGCGGCTGGTGCCGGGACTCGCGGCGCTCGCGGGCGCGCGTCCGGCGGAAGTCGTCGCGATGCATTCGCTGACCATCAACCTGCACCTGCTGATGGCGAGCTTCTACCGGCCGACGCGCGACCGGCACGTGATCCTGATCGAGCAGGGCGCGTTTCCGTCCGACCGCTACGCCGCCGTCTCGCAGATCGGCTGGCATGGATTCGATCCGGCGCAATCCTTCGTGCAGGTGGCGCCGCCGCCGGGCGAGCCGCTGCTACGGCACGAGGATTTCGTCGCCGAAATCCGCCGCCAGGGCGAGCGGCTCGCGCTCGTGCTGCTGCCCGGCGTGCAGTACCTGACCGGTCAGCTCCTCGACCTGCCCGCGCTGGTGCGGGAGGCGCATGCGGTCGGCGCCGTGATCGGCCTCGATCTCGCGCATGCAATGGGCAACGTGCCGCTCCAACTGCACGACTGGGGCGCAGATTTCGCGGCCTGGTGCTCGTACAAGTACCTGAATGGCGGTCCCGGCGCGACGGCGGGCGCGTTCGTGCACGAGCGTTATTTCGATGCCGGCCTGCCGCGACTCGCGGGCTGGTGGGGCAACGACCTCGAATCCCGGTTCGATTTCGCGCCCGAGCAGCTTCCCTATCGCGGCGCCGCGGGCTGGCAGGTCAGCAACCACCCGCTGCTCGGCATGGTTCCACTCGAGGCTTCGCTGGCCCAATTCACGGCGGCGGGCCTGCCGGCGCTCGCCGCGCGCTCGCGCGTGCTGACCGGCTGGCTCGAACGCCTGCTCGACGAGCGACTCGGCGAACGCATCGAGATCCTGAC
>JANNKZ010000356.1:0-3879 GCA_031396515.1 Gammaproteobacteria bacterium | reverse complement strand
CTGTTGCCGCTCGGCGACGGGCTGACCCTCGCGCGCCGACGCTGATTCGGTCGTATGATCGGTAAAGGCCGACCGGAGGAAGGCCCATGAACCGACAATCCGCCGCCTGGATCGCGCTGCTCTCGCTCGCGGCCTCCGCCTTCTGGAGTGCCAATGCGGCGCGGCCCGCGGCACCCGTGGATGCGACGAGCGATGAGCCTGCGTGACATCGTCGAATCGATCCTCCCGGAGTGGGAGCGCTGGTATCCGAGCCTGTTCGATGCCGCGGCCGACCTCGGCGTGATCCGCGCGCGAGTCTGCCCGCCATCGCAGTTGCTGCTGTCGAACCGCCATGCCGGGATCCGCGACGAGGCGATTCGTGCCTTCCGCGAGCGCTGGAGCGCGCTCGAGGAAGAGGAACCCGACTACCCGCCGTCCCGCAGGCCGGCGCGGATCACGCGCCAGTCGCCGCCGTCCTCGCGCGCGAGCAGCAAGTCGAGGCGGTAGACGTCCACCGCGAGGTCCCAGCCCGCATCGTCGCCGGCCGTGCGGCCGAGCATGCCGACCGTCACCGCGACCCGCGCCTGTTCTGTACCCTCGAGCTCGATCGAGTCAATGCGTGTGATCAGGTTGAGCGAGGGATGCATCACCAGGTAGCCGTGCAGGAAGCCGCGCATCGCGTCGGCGTCGCGCCCGTCCGGGTCCTGGTAGTCGTCGGCGACGAGCTCGCGCAGCGCCGGCGCGTCGCGATCCTCGGCGTCGGCTTCGGCCTGGTCCACGAGCGCGCGGAGTTCCTCTTCCGGCGCGCTGCGTTCGCCGCAGCCTGCAACGTGCGCAAGCGCGACCATCACGAGCGCGAGTACCGCGCTAGCGGCGCGCAGGATACGCCTCCCACTGCGGCAGGCCGTCGGTGATCTCGAACCAGTCCGCCTTGCTGGTCGCAAAGACATGTCCGAGCGGCGACATGCCGGGCGCATCGTCGAACGAACCGCAGGGCGCGACGACATAGCCGGTCGATTCGACGACACGCGGCACCTTGCCGCCGCATTGGCCACAGAAGTCCTGCCCGAAGCGCTTCGCGTCCGGCAGGTCGTAACGGACGACCTGGTCATGGCCGCGTGTCCAGCGGAGCTGCTCTTTCTTGTAGAAGGCATTCGTCCCGTGCGCGGCGCTCCGGGCCCGGCGGCAACGCGAGCAATGGCAGTTCTGGAGCAACTCCGGCAGGCCGGCGAATTCCCAGGCGACCCCGCCGCAGAGACAACTGCCCTGCGCAGTCCCGGGTTTCAGGAGCGGCGCAGGGGGCCGGGCGACTTCCGTGCCGCCCGTGAATCGCGGTGGATAGGCGGCATGCTGCGGCAGGGCATCGGTGATCGGGAACCAGCCGGCGCGGGAGGCCGCGAAAATGTGCATCTGGGGCCGGATGCCGAGATCGCCTTCAAGGTTTCCGGCAAACAGGAATACGATGCCGATCGCCGGCATGAGCATCGGCACCACGGAACCGCAGCGCCGGCAGAACGGCCGGTGACCGCTGTCGGACGACCGGTAGACGGTGATCATGTCCTCGCCGGACGTCCAGCGAAATCCGGCCAAGGGCGCCGAGAGGAAAGTCGCGAACATCGCCCCGTGATGCTTTCGGCACATCGAGCAATGACAATGGGCCATCATGTCGAAGGGTCCGGTCACTTCGTACCGGACCGAGCCGCAGAGACAGCTGCCGGTCACCATGCGGCCAAGATAGCGAGCGGGAGGAGTCGAGTCCATGTACACCCTTTACTGGTCGCCGGGCGCCGCGAGCCTGTGCGTGCACTGGATGCTGATCGAGCTCGGCGAGCCGCACGAGCTCAAGAAACTCGATCTCGAGGCGGGCGACCATCGCCAGCCCGAGTACCTGCACATGAACCCGAACGGCCTCGTACCGACCCTCGTCGTCGAGGGCAAGCCGCTGTTCGAGTCCGCCGCGCTCCTGATGCTGCTCGCGGAACGCCACCCGGCGGCCGGCCTCGCGCCGCCGATCGGCAGCGCCAATCGCGGCCTGTACACGACCTGGATGTTCCACCTGTCGAACACGATCCAGTCGGCGTTCCGCAGCTGGTTCTACCCGGACCAGCAGGCGGGCGCTGCCGCGACCGAGTCGGTGAAGGCCGGGGCGCGCGGCCGCATCGAGTCGGGATGGAACCGGGTGGAGGCGCAGATCGCCGCGGGCGGGCCCTATCTCGTCGGCGATCGCGTCGGCGCCGCCGACTTCCTTGCGACGATGCTGATGCGCTGGTCGCGCAACATGCCGAAGCCCGCGACCGAATGGCCGGCGATCGCCGACTACATCGCGCGCATGAAGTCGCGGCCCTCGTTCAAGGCCCTTTACGAACGCGAGGGCCTGACCGAGTGGTCGTGATGCCTTACAGGAAGGTGTAGATAAACGAGAGCGAGATCGTCCCGAGCTCTTCGTCCTCGATGACGCTGAAGTTCTCGTACTCGAGGCGCGCGCCGAGGCTGCCGAAATGCGCCTGCGCACCCACGCCCCAGGCGAACTCGACGTCATCGTCGTCGAACGAGAATCCCGCCGAACTGCCCTCGACCTTCCACGACGACACGCCCGCTTTCGCGAACAGGTCGATCAGCGGGAAGTCCAGGAAGCCGACTGCAAACGCCGCGAGTGTCTTGGCTTCGATGTCCGTCGGGCCCGGGCAGGGTACGCCGACCAGCGGGACGCAGGCGTTGCCCGCCGGGAGTTCCGCATTGCCGTGGTCGATGTAGGTCGCCTCGACGCCGAAGCTGTCGAGGATCCGGAAACCGACGATCGCCTTGTAGCCGTTGTCCTTGTCGTCGAAGGGTTCGACATCGTCCGGATTGTCCAGGCCGAAGTCGCTCTGCGTCGCGCCGACGCCGAGATAGAGGCCGTTGTCGGCGGCCTGCGACAGTCCGGTGAATGCGAGCATTCCGAGCAAGATCGTGAGACGCAACATAAGTCACCCTGAACCAGCAAGAGGTACGGGATCAGACCTATGGCTTCGCGGCGGGTTCCGGCCTGATCAGCGGTTGCGGGAGCTTGATGCTGCAGGCGAACTGCAGGAGCGTCTCGCCAATGGTGCCTTTCTCGATCTTCTCCCTGGTTCGGAGCAGGTTGGTCGAGTGCTCGGGCGTTTCGCGGTCGGTCTGCAGGTTGTTCCACTTGTAGAAGAAAACGCCGCGGGTCGAGCGCTCGCGCTTGGCGCAATCCCAGTCGTCCTTGCTGACCGCGCTCTTGTGGGCGAGCGGGTTCTGCGCGTGCTTGTACTCGAGCCGCGTCCACATCGTCACGATGTCGCCGGTGCGCTCCGAATCGTGGCGCGTCGCGAAGTACACCTGCTCGGGATAGGTCTCGAGCCACTCCCAGTCCATGCGGCCCTTGAGGTCGAGTTTCTTGACCCACTCGTTGCCGGCGCCTTTCATCGGCACGCTTGTGAGCTGCGCGAGCGCGGGCATGGCGACGAGCGCGCAGGCAACGAAGACGGCGAACTGACGGAGTCTCATGCGCATTTGGACGCGGCCATCCGGGCCGGGTTCCGATTATCAGCCGAGGATCGCCTCGCGTCGATACAGCCGCCCGGCGAGCCAGGCGAGCGCGAATCCGAGCAGCAGGGTGCTGGTAACCGAAAGCAACATCCAGGATGTCGGCAACGGGGCTCCGCGCATCAAACCCTGGATCACCAGGTGCTGCGACAGCGAGGGGACGAGCATCAGCGGCGCCGAGGGCTGGACGGCGAGTACGCCCGCGATCGCGATCGGCACCGTCGGCACGAGCATCGCGACGCCGAGCCAGGACTGCGCCTCCTTGTAGCTCTTGGTGAACGAGGCGACCACGGTCAGGAGCGCGGCACCGACCAGCGCGAACGGCAGCACGGTCAGGAACACGCGCCAGGC
>JANNKZ010000324.1:0-2575 GCA_031396515.1 Gammaproteobacteria bacterium | reverse complement strand
GTTGCTGTAGGAGCCGGTGTCCACGTCGATGCTGAACGTGGACACGGGTTCCTCGGCGGCGCGATGGACGGGATTCGCGTCGAGCTTGCCGTAGTTCTCGCGATCCTGCGGCGTCATCCATAAGAGGCCGCCGGCATAGGCTTCGCCGGCGACGTTTGCCGACGTCACCTGGGTGACGGGAGTCGTGGCTTCCAGGCTGGCGGTGCGCCGCCGGCTGCCGGTCACCACGATTTCACCCACCGACTTCTCCGCTGCGGGTGTGTTGGCGAGCGTGCCCGACTGGTCCTGGGCCACGGCGCCTTCGGGCGGCACGGCCGGAGACGCGGCGGCGTCGCGTTCTTCCTCCGTCCTGGGTGACTGGGTCGAGGAACAGGCGGCGAGCGCAGCGAGAGCCACTGCGGCCATGACGGACAGGGGATTTGAATGACGCATGGCACGGCTCCGTGGGGTGAACACCCCCATCAACGGAGCCGGAGGCGTTTCGGGGTTAGGCGAAGAAGGGACAGTCCGCCTTTTTCGCGGACGCGAAAAAGGGGACAGTCCCTAAGGGATGCGACCCCTTTGGCGCGCCTAGCCCCGGGCGAGGGCCGCGACGAACAGCACGGCGCCGGTCGGCGCGCCGGTCGGCGAACCGCCGAGCGGCTCGTCGCTGACGGCGACATTCGCGGCGATGCCCAGCGCGGCGCGCTGCCGGTCGTCGATCGCGAGCCGCTTGCTCCCTTGCGCCGGCATCAGGCCGAGCGACACCGGCGCCGCTTCGGGCGGCAGCGCCCAGAGTTCGAGCGAACGCGAATCAGGATGGCGGAAGTCGCCGATGGCCGTCACCTCGACGTGCTCGCCGTCGGCGGCGAACGCGACCTGCCACAGCGCCTGGCCCGTCGCGTCGGCGATCAGCGCCTGCGCCTGCGGCGGCGCCACGAGTTGCCCCTGCCAGAGATACCAGCCGAGCCCGATCACGGTGACGGCAACGACGGCCGCGGCCAGCGCGCGCCAGCGGCCCTGCGGCGCCGGCCCGATGCGCCGTTCGATGGCCTCCCACACCGCGGGCGCGGGCGTGACCGGCTCAGCCTGGAACGCGAGGCCCGCGAGCCGTTCCTCCCAGCCGCGGACACGGCGCGCGACGAACGGATCGGCGGCGAGCCAGCGCGCGAAGCGCCGCCGCGCGGCGCCGGTCAGCGTGCCCAGCACGAACTCGGCGGCCAGCAGGTCGAGCACGGCGGGTTCGTTGCGATTCATGATTCGAGACACCGGCGCAGCGCCGTGAGCCCGCGGCGAATCCAGCTCTTGACCGAACCCAGCGGTTCGCCGATCCGGGCGGCGACCTCGCTGTGGGTCAGGCCGCCCTGGTACGACAACAGGATGCAGTCCCGCTGCTGCGGCTGCAGCGCCGCCACGCAGCGATCGAGCGCGACGGCCGCGCGCCGGCCGAGCGACATCAGGTCGTCGTGCGGTTCCTGGTCGCCTGCGATGTCTTCAACGCCATCCAGGCCGCCGCCGGCGAGCCGCCGTTCGCGGCGCTGGAGGTCGATCGCGCGATAACGGGCGATCGCGATCAGCCACGCCCACGACGACCCGCGTTCGCCCTGGAATTCCGCGGCGCGGCGCCAGACCTGGACGAAGACGTCCTGGAGCGCGTCCTCGGCGAGCGCGCGGCCCTTCAGGATGCGCATCAGCACGCCGAGGAGTTGCGGCGAGGTGAGTTCGTATAGCCGCTGGAATGCCGCGCGGTCCTGGCGCGCGCAGGCGGCAAGCAGCCGGGCGAGTTCAGGTTCCGAATCGGCGTTCACGGGCTCGGCCATCTTTGCCAGTATACGTAACGCATTACGGGTTGCCGTCACCATCGCCCAACGAACCAGACCGCGCCGGTGACGGCCGTCGCGACCGACGCCACCGGCATCCAGCGGCGCGCGTAGCCCGTTCCGCGGCTCAGCATCCACAGCACCGGCAGCACGAACGCGACGATCGCGAGCTGCGCGAGTTCGACTCCGACGTTGAATCCCGCGAGCATCGGCGCGAGCCGCGCACCGTCGGCATCGATCTCGCGCAAGGCATTGGCAAAACCGAAGCCGTGCACGAATCCGAAACCGAATGCGAGCGCGAGCCGCCAGCGCGCGGCACCCGGCACCAGGTTGAGGAGTCCGGCGATGACGATCGAGGCCGCGATCGCGAGCTCGATCGGCTGCACCGGCAGGCGCACCGTACCAGTCGCCGCCAGCCCGAGCGTGATCGAGTGCGCGACCGTGAATGCCGTGACGATCTTCAGGAGCTCGAGCGTAACTGCGCGACGATCCGTCGCCGCAGTCCAGCCCGTCGCGGAGCGGCAGAGCACCGCCGGCAACAACAGCAGCAGCAGGAATGCCACGTGGTCGTAACCGATCAGCACGTGCCGGAATCCCTCGCGCAGGAACTGGCCGAGCGTCGCGAGCAACGACGTGGCGGCGGGTTCGCTCCACTGGGGGCGGTCCATCGTCAGGACGGCCGGCAGGGATCCGGCCGGAGTCACGAGGTCGAGGAGCGTCGAGTAACCCTTGCTTCCGAAGAAAAGGTTGGTCCCGACCTCGACGCGCCCGTTTGC
>JANNKZ010000302.1:0-10615 GCA_031396515.1 Gammaproteobacteria bacterium | reverse complement strand
CACGCCGATCGCCCGCCGGGCCGCGAGCGAGGCCGCAGTCACGTTGATCCCGTCGATGATCGCCTCGCCGGAGTCCGGCTTCAGCACCGTGTAGAGCACGCGCAGCGTCGTGGACTTGCCGGCGCCGTTCGGGCCGAGCAGCCCGGTGATGCGCCCGTCGGCGGCTTCGAAGCTGACGCCGTCGATCGCGCGCACCGCGCCGAAGCTCCGGGTGAGGCCCGCGACGCTGATCATGGTGCGGTCCCGCTGAACGACAGGAAGAAAGGCGCGGGCCGGATCTGCTTGACGCAGGCGAGGTCGAGTTCCGCCGCCGATCCGGCGGCGATGAAGCGGCGCATGATCTTCTGCAGGCAGTTCAGCTGCGACTGCCCGTGGCCCTGGCCCGGCACGACGACGTGCAGCGAATTGGCAAAGCCCGCGGCGGCGGCCACGCCATACTCGGCGGGCGTCGCCGGATCGAATTCGCCGGAAAGCAGGAGCGCGGGCACTTTGGAGGTGAGCGGCTCGGCGAAATCCGGATCGACCGGTCCGCGCGGCCAGACTTCGCAGATCGCCTTCATGCCGTCCAGCATCAGCGGGCCGAGATAGGTGCTCTCGAGCTGCTTGCGATTCACCGCGCCCTCGAAGCGCGGCGCATCCTCGGCGCAGACGACGGAGTGGTGCATGCCCATCGCGATCATGCGTTCGAGGTCCTCGCTGATCATCTCGGCCTGCGCGGCGAGCGGCGCGTAGTTGCCGTTGGTCGCCGCCTCATGCACCACGAGCGGCAGCAGCGAGGCCGTGCGCGAGGAATAGGTCAGCATGCGCGCCATCGTCACGAGATGGCCGCGGTTGACCTGGATGCGCCGCGTCTCGCCGGTGAGCGGGTCCGCGATCGCGATCGGAATGGGAGAGCGACGCAGCCGCTCATCGAGCCATGCGAACTGCCCGGCCAGTTCCGGGAACCGCTCATTGCAGGCGGCGTCGGCGGCGCAACGCTCGAACACGCGATCGAGCGCGCGCTGCGACTCGATCGCGATCTGGGGTACGAGCGCGAGCGTCGGCGGCACGACCGCATCCAGCACGATCGCGCGGGTGTGTTCCGGATAGCGGCGGGCGTAATGCTGCGCGACCCGCGTGCCGTAGGAACCGCCGATCAGGTTGATCTGCTCGTAGCCGAGCGCGGCACGCACTGCGTCGAGGTCGCGCACCGCAATGCTCGTCGTGTAGAACTGCGGCCGGCCGCGGAGCTTCGTCAGGCAGTCGCGCGCGATCCGGCGCAGTTCCGCGGGCGACAGCTCGCCGGTCTCGATGGCATCGTCCGGCATATCGCAGTCGAGCCGGTTCGAGCCGCCGGTGCCGCGCTGGTCCACCAGCACGAGGTCGCGCTGGCGCCGGATGCCGGCGTACGCGCCGAGCGCCGGCGCATAGCCTTCGATCGCGCCCTGGCCCGGCCCGCCGGCGATCAGGAAGACCGGGTCGGGATTCGCGCGGGTCGAGATCGCGGGCACGATCGCGATGGCGAGTTCGATCTTCGCGCCCTCCGGCTCGTCGGGATTCTCTGGCACCGCGAGCTTCGCGCATTGCGCCGCGACCGAGATCAGGCTGTCCGCGTCGCGGATGCGGCAGGATTCGAACGCAGGCTTGGCGTCGAGGATCTGCGGGCAGAACAGGCCGCCGAGCACGAAGGCCGCGATCAGCTCGGCGCGCGAATGCGAACGATCACTCATGGCCCGACTCCTGTTCCGCGCCGAGGGCCTTCTGCATCGCGGCGAGGCGCTCCATGCGCCGGCGCTCGTGACCGCCCCACCACCACAGGATACCCGCTGCAGCGGCCGTGGCGGTGGACGCCATCAGGACGATGCCGAGCAGGCGAATCGGGCCTTCGTCGCGCACCTCGAGCAGCATCGCGCCCGCGATCACGACGAGGTCCGCCACCAGCACTTTCCAGCCGAACCGGATGTAGCGCAGCCGCGCGCGGCAGCGCGCCATCGCGTGCGCCAGGAAGTCGAGGTTGTTGTCGCGGTCGACCGCGAGCACGCCACGCCAGTTCGCGACCGTGAAGGCGAGCACGGCGACGATGAGTACCACGATGCCCACTGCGGCGAAGCGCATCGCCGGCGTGTCCAGCACGAACCACAACCACGCCGCGAAGACGATCCCGGCCGCGCCGAAAATCCAGTCCACGGCGATCCAGGCGAGCAGCAACCGGCGCTCGCGCCGCGCCATGCGGACGAGATCCGCAGTGGGCGGCGTGCCCTGCTGCCATTCGGCGGTCCAGCGATCGAGATCCTGGTCGGTCATGTCGGTCCTCCGAGCATCTGCTTCAGGAGATTCTTGCCGCGGTGCAGCCGCACGGCGACGTTGCCCACCGTGATGCCGAGCACGCGGGCGCTCTCCTCGTGATCGAGTCCTTCGAATGCGAGCACCATGACCTGGCGGAGCGGGAGCGGCAGCGCGCGTACGGCGCGCTGCAGCCGCTCCGCGCCCTGGTGCCGCGCCGCCAGCTCGTCCGGCCGCGGCGCCGGATCCTCGAAAAAGGTGACGCAGACCTTTTCCGCGTCCAACGCGGAAAAGGTTTGCGTCACCTTTTCGGGCTGGCGGGCGGCGAGGTGGGAGAGCGCACGGTTGGTCGCGATGCGGAGCACGAACGTGCGCTCCGAGGATTCCTGGCGGAAAGTCGGCAGCGCGCGCCATAGCGCGAAAGCGATGTCCTGCAGCAATTCCTCTCGCAGCGCCGGCCGCGACTCGTAGCTCGCCGCTATGCGCGAAAGAGACGCCGAATGCGTTGCCAGCACCCGCTCGAGCTCCCGATCATGGTTGGCAAGTCCCATGACCCTAATAGTCTCGCGGCGCGTGCTTTCATTACACCCGGAAGCCAAAGAACAGATGCAACCCGGTCCCGGCGGTCGTCGGGACGAAGGATGTGTGTCTCTATCGCTACTCCGGGCGCTTGGAATAGTAACCGTCGAATTGCGTCGTCCAGGTTTTTCCGGCGTCGGTCGTCGATTCCCAATGCTGGCGCACGCGGCCATCGGGCAGTGGCGTCCAGGTGATGCGCTGGACGCTCTGCGGGTCGCCGGTGGTCGACAGTACCATCGAATTGCCGACGAGCCCGCCTTCGATAAAGAGCGCGCCGCCCTGGTTGTCGATCCAGGTCTGGTGCCAGACCTTGCGCGTCGCGTCGTAGAAGTTGAGGCTCGTGCCGACGTATCCGGACGGTGTCGTGTACTGCTCGAGCACCGTACAGCCGTCGTTGATGCGCGAGATCCGGTTGCGGCTCATCCCGCCCGGGTTCGCCGGCGCCGACACATCCCAGTCGCCGAGCCAGAAATCGAAGTGCCGGAATTCCGCGGCGGTGCAGGGCTTCAGCGGCTCGATCAGCGCGGTGAAGCGGGCGTCGCCGTGCAGCGCCGTCAGTTCGGGCGAGGCCATCACCGACTGGTACGAGAGCTGGCCGGTGCCTGCGCCGGATTTCAGCGCCTCGAGCGCGCCGGCGGAATCGCCGGCCGCGGCGCGCGCCCGCGCGAGGCGCAGCCAAACGGTGACATTGGCAGGATTGGCGGCCGCCAGTTCCTGGTACGCGGACGCCGCTTCCTGCCACTTCTTTTCCGCGAAGAGCTTCGCGGCTTCTTCTTGGGTCGCGGCCACGGCCGCGGTAGCGAGGGTGGAAAACAGCACTGCAAGCGCGAATTTCATGGCGGATCTCCCTGGGGCAGACAGTTCAGAACAGCCTGCCCCGGAGCCGGTTCCCCAAGCCGGCGGCCGGTCTCCGCCCGGCCACGCCTCCCCGTAGCCGGATCGGCTACCATGGCGGCCCGAAAACGGGCCCGGACATGCATTCCTACGACGTCATCGTCATCGGCGGCGGACACGCCGGCACTGAGGCAGCGCTCGCCGCGGCCCGCATGGGCGCGCGCACGCTGCTCGCGACCCAGCGCCTCGACACCGTCGGCCAGATGAGCTGCAACCCGGCGATCGGCGGCATCGGCAAGGGCCACCTGGTGCGCGAGATCGACGCAATGGGCGGAGCAATGGCGCGCGCTGCGGATCGTGCCGGCATCCAGTTCCGCACGCTGAACGCGAGCAAGGGCCCGGCGGTGCGCGCGACCCGCGCCCAGGCCGACCGCGCGCTCTATAAGAATGTCATCCGCGCGCTGCTGGAAGCGCAGCCCAACCTGGCGCTGCTTGAAGCCGAAGTTGCGGATCTCGCGGTCGCAGGCGGACGCGTCACCGGCATCGTCACGACCGAGGGCGACACGATCGCCGCGCGCGCGGTCGTGCTGACGGTCGGCACATTCCTGGGCGGGCGCATGCACGTCGGGCTCGAGAGCCACGAGGGGGGGCGCGCGGGCGATGCGCCGTCCAACCAGCTCGCCGCGCGCCTGCGCGAACTGCCGTTCGCGGTCGGGCGCCAGAATACCGGCACGCCGCCGCGCCTCGACGGGCGCACGCTCGATTACGCTGCGATGCAGCGCCAGCCCGGGGACGAGCCGCGTCCGGTGTTCTCTTTCCTCGGCCGGCGCGAGGATCATCCCACGCAGCTGCCCTGTCACATCACCGCGACCAACGAGCGTACGCACGAGATCATCCGCGGCGCGACTGACCGCTCGCCGATGTTCACCGGCCTCATCGAGGGCGTCGGTCCGCGTTACTGTCCCTCGGTCGAGGACAAAGTCGTGCGCTTCGCGGCGAAGAATTCGCACCAGGTGTTCGTCGAACCCGAGGGGCTCGACACCCACATCGTCTATCCGAACGGTATCTCGACCAGCCTGCCCGCCGACGTGCAGCAGGCATTCGTGCGGAGCATTCTCGGTTTCGAGCAGGCCGAGATCACGCGGCCGGGCTACGCGATCGAGTACGACTACTTCGATCCGCGCGGGCTGCACGACACGCTCGAGACCAAGCCGCTTGCCGGCCTCTGGTTCGCGGGCCAGATCAACGGCACGACGGGTTATGAAGAAGCGGCCGCGCAGGGCATGCTCGCCGGCATCAATGCGGCGCTCACAGTCTCGGGGCGCGAAGGCTGGTCGCCGCGCCGGAACGTCGCCTATCTCGGCGTGCTGGTGGACGACCTGATCACGCAGGGCGCGATCGAGCCCTATCGCATGTTCACGAGCCGCGCCGAGCATCGGTTGCTGCTGCGCGAGGACAATGCGGATCTGCGCCTCACGCCTGTTGCCCGCGAGTTCGGGCTCGTGGACGACGCGCGCTGGGAGTTTTTCTGCGCGAAGCGCGAGGCGATCGAGGCCGGACGCATCCCTGAAGGCTCTGAGCCGCGGCTCGCCGAGCAAGTGGTGTTCGCGATCGAGGCGAATGCAAAGTACGCGGGCTACATCGAGCGCCAGCACGCCGAAGTCGAGCGCCAGCGACGGAACGAGGAGACGCGCCTGCCTGAGGGCATCGACTACACACAGGTGGCCGGGCTCTCGCACGAGGCGCGCGAGCGCCTGACCCGCTGCCGCCCGGACACGCTCGGCCAGGCTTCGCGCCTGCCGGGCATCACGGCCGCGACCCTCTCCATCCTGCTCGTGCACCTGAAGAAGCGCGCGCGCGCCGCATGAGGCGCGGGCGATTTGCGCCGCTGTTCGCGGCCGCCGTTTGCGCGCTGCTCGCCGCCTGCGGCGGGGGCGGGCCGGACGATGCGAAGACACTTCGCCGCGGCAATGGCAGCGAGCCCGATTCCATCGATCCGCAGCTCGCGCGCATGGAAGCGGCGATGACGATTTTGCGCGACTGCTACGAGGGCCTGGTCTCGATGGCCCCCGATGGGCGCCCGATCCCGGGCGCGGCGGAGACCTGGTCGCTGTCCCCCGACGGCCGCGTCTATACATTTAGATTGCGCGCGAGCGCGCGCTGGTCGAACGGCGATCCCGTGGTTGCCGAGGACTTCGCGGCGGCGTTCCGCCGGCTCGCGGACCCGGCAACCGCCTCTCAGTACGCGCTGATGCTGGAACCGGTGCGAAACGCCACCGACATCGTTGCCGGCCGGCAGCCGGCCTCCGCGCTCGGCGTCTTGGCGCCGGATGAGGGCACGCTCGTCGTCGAGCTTGTGCAGCCGAGCCCGTATTTCCTGGCGATGCTCTCGCATCCGAGCACATTTCCGGTGCATCGGCCGACGCTGGCGGCGAATCCGAAAGAAGCGGCGCGCCCCGGCACCGCGGTCACCAACGGCGCTTTCGTGCCCGATGTCTGGGAGATCGGTTCGCACCTCACGGCCGTGCGGAACGTGCATTACTGGAACAATGCCGCAAACGGCGTCGATGCCGTGCGTTACGTCCACGTCGCCGATCCCGTGACGGAACTGACGCGCTTCCGCGCGGGCGACCTCGACATCACCTACACCGTGCCGCCAGGCGAAGTACAGCGGCTCGAGCGCGAGCTGCCGGGTCGGCTACGCATCGCGCCGCATGTGGGCGTGTATTACTACGGCTACGCGCTCGACCTGCCGCCCTTCAAGGACGCGGTGAAGCTGCGCCGCGCGCTCGCGATGGCGCTGGATCGCGAGCGGCTCGTGACGCAGGTGCTGGGCGACGGCGAATTGCCGGCGTATGGCTGGGTACCGGCGGGTGTGGCCGGGTATGAAGGGCAGCGCTTCGACTGGGCCGCGCTCGATCGCGAGTCGCGGGTTGCCGTGGCAAAGAAGCTCTACGCGGAGGCCGGCTACTCGGCGGCGAAGCCGCTCCGGGTCGAGCTGCGCTACAGCAAGAGCCCGCTGCACGATCGCATCGCGCTTGCGGTCACCTCGATGTGGCGCGAGACGCTCGGCGCGGAGGTATCACTGCACGCCGAGGACTTCCGCGTGCTGAAGCAGGCAATCGACTCGCGCGAGGCCGCGCTCTTCCGCGGCAGCTGGATCGGCGATTACAACGACGCCTATTCTTTCCTGCAGATCCTGAAGGGCGGGTTCGGCATCAACCTGCCGCGCTATGAGAACGCGGCCTACGATGCGGCACTCGTTGCCGCAGGCGCCGTTTCCGGAACGGAGCGCGCGGCGAAGCTTGCCGAGGCCGAACGCCAGCTGCTCGCGGACGTGCCGCTGATCCCGCTTTACTTCTATGTGTCGAAGCACCTGGTCGCACCGCGCGTCCACGGCTGGTACGACAACGTCATGAACGTGACGTACAGTAAGGACCTGACGCTCGTGGAGTCCCAGGAGACGGAACCATGAAGAAGACCTATCGGGGAAGCTGCCATTGCGGCGCCGTGCGTTTCGAAGCGGACATCGATCTCGCGGAAGGCACGGTGAAGTGCAACTGCTCGATCTGCGCCAAGGGACGGAACTGGCTCGCGGCGGTCAAGGGCGACGCCTTCCGCCTGGTCTCGGGCGAATCCGATCTTTCCGAATACCAGTTCGGCTCGAAAACCATCCGTCACCGCTTCTGCAAGACCTGCGGCCTGCGCCCCTTCTCGGGCAATGACAAGTTCTACGCCATCAACCTCGCCTGCCTCGATGACGTCGACCCTGCCGAGCTCATCGCCGCGCCCCTGACCGTTGTCGACGGCCTCCACGACAACTTCAAGTCGCCCCCCAAAGAGACCCGCCACCTCTAATTAGGGACGCATCCCCTTTGATGTCCGATGTGGTGTCCGGAAGAGTGTCCGCGGACACTTCGGGCATGGCGCAGCCGGCACCGCGCAAAGAATAACGTCCACTCGATCAACCAGTTGCAACAACCGCCCGACTTGGCACGGCGGTTGCAATAGCTATGGCTGAGTTGAGCAAGCCATGAAGATAACGAGTCTACGACCCCTGACGAAGCTCGGCGGCTCCGGCGCCGATTCGACGGACGATTCATCCATCCGGGGAACGGAATCCCAGGATGTCGCCGTCGAGTCGACGCCGGACCGCCGCAAGCGCTTCATCCAGATCGGCATCGGCGCGGGCGCGCTGGTGCTGATCCTCGTTTTCATCGCGCTCTTCCGCGGCTGGGCCGCCTCCGAAAACACGATTCCGCGCGAGCGCCTGCGCATCGCGACGGTCACCGAAGGTCCGTTCGTGCGCGACGTTTCCGCGCAGGGCACGGTGGTCGCGGCCGTGAGCCCGACGCTGTTCGCAGTCGCGCCCGGCAACATCAGCTACCTGGTGCGCGCGGGCGACACGGTCAAGCAGGGCCAGGTGCTCGCGACGCTCGTGAGCCCGACGCTCGAGAACGAATACCGCAGCGAGCGCGCGACGCTCGACAGCCTCGACACCGCGCTGCAGCGCCAGAGCATCGAGATCCGCCGCCAGAAGCTCCGCACCCAGGAAGAGGCCGATCTCGCAAACGTGACGATCCGCGCCGCCGAGCGTGAAATGCAGCGCGCCCAGGCCGCCTGGGACAAGGGCGCGATCGCGGAGCGCGACCTGAAGCGCGCCGAGGACGAGCGCGAATCCGCGCGGCTCACCTACGACCATGCGCGCGAGAACGCCGACCTCGAACGCTCGAGCCTCGACCTCGACCTGCGCGCACGCCGCCAGGAGCGCGAGCGCCAGGGCTACGTCGTCGCCAACCTGAAGCGCCGCGTGGACGAACTCTCCGTGCGCGCGCCGGTGAACGGCATGGTCGCGAACCTGGCCGCCGCCGAGAAGGCGAGCGTCGCGGAGAACGCGCCGCTCATGACCGTGGTGGACCTGACGGCCTTCGAGGTCGAGTTCCAGGTCGCCGACGTTTATGCCCGCGACATCAAGCCGGGCATGGAAGCGCAGATCTCGCTCGACGGCTCGCAGCACCCGGGCGTCGTCACCAACATTTCGCCGGAAGTGCGTTCCGGCCAGGTGGTCGGCCGCGTGAAGTTCTCGGGCGGGCAGCCGGCCGGGCTGCGCCAAAGCCAGCGCGGCTCCGTGCGCATCGTCATCGAGCAGCGCGCGATGGCGCGCAAGTTCGAGCGCAGTTCCGACATCGCGAGCGGCACCCGTCAGGTCTACGTCGTGGACGGCGACCGCGCGGTGCTCCGGCCTGTCGAGCTGGGTGCGGCATCGGTAGGCGAGATCGAAGTCATCAAGGGCCTCGCGCCCGGCGAAGAGGTCGTCATCAGCGGCCTCGGCGATTTCCGCGACGTTCCCGAAATTCTGCTCAGCGACTGAGGATACTTCCCATGCTCGAAATGCAAGGCATCAGCAAGATCTACCGCACGGACCTGATCGAGACGCACGCGCTGCGCGACTTCTCGCTCAAGGTCGGCGACGGGGAGTTCGTCGCGGTCACCGGGCCTTCGGGCTCCGGCAAGACGACGTTCATGAACGTCGCGGGCCTGCTCGAGGCCTTCGACACCGGCGGCTACAAGCTCGATGGCGAGGACGTCAGCCGCCTCTCCGACGAGGCGCGCTCGCGCCTGCGGAACGAAAAGATCGGCTTCATCTTCCAGAGTTTCAACCTGATCCCGGACCTCGACATCTTCGACAACGTGGACGTGCCGCTGCGCTACCGCAGGCTCGCCAAGAAGGAGCGAGAGCAGCGCATCAAGAGCGCGCTCGACGTCGTCGGCCTGTCGTCCCGCATGCACCACATGCCCTCGCAGCTCTCGGGCGGTCAGCAGCAGCGCGCCGCGATCGCCCGCGCGCTCGCCGGCGATCCGCGTTTCCTGCTGGCGGACGAGCCGACCGGCAACGTGGACTCGCTGATGGCGCGCCAGGTCATGGACCTGCTCGAGCAGATCAACGAGATGGGCACGACCATCATCATGGTGACGCACGACCCGGAACTCGCGCGCCGCGCGCACCGGAACGTCCACATCGTCGACGGCCAGATCTCCGATTTCCAGCCGTACGAGACGCGCGACTCGATCGTGAAAGCCGTGCCCGCCGTCCCGGCGACCATGTCACCGGCCTGAACGGGAGAAACGCATGTTCGGTTATTACCTCGAGCTCGCGCTGCGCAACCTGAAGCGGAACCCCGGACTGACCGCGCTGATGATCGGCGCGGTCGCGCTCGGCATCGCGGTCTGCGTCATGACGCTGACGATGTACCGCGCGATGTCGGGCAACCCGATCTGGTGGAAGAACGACGTGCTCTACGCCGTCACCATGGACTTCTGGGACCCGCAGCAGCCGTACTGGGAGAAGAAGCCCGAGCTGCCGCCGGAACAGCTCACCTATCGCGACGCGAAGGCGGTGTTCGCCTCGGAGATCCCGACGCGCAAGGTGATCATGCACAAGGCCGTCGGCATCCTCTCCCTGGACGCTTCGCAGGTGAAGCCCGAGCGCACGACGACGCGCGTGACGACGAAGGATTTCTTCACGATGTTCGACGTGCCCTTCCAGTACGGCGGTACCTGGACCGACAGCGCCGACACCGGCCCCGAGCCCGTAATGGTCCTGTCGCGCAAGGTGAACGAGAAGCTGTTCGGCGGCCAGAACAGCGTCGGCAAGCGCCTCCGCTGGAACGACAACGAATTCCGCATCGTTGGCGTGCGCGACAACTGGCTGCCGCTGCCGACGTTCTACGACGTCAACAACGGGCCGCTCGAGGAGCCCGAGGACGTCTACATCCCGTTCGGCTGGAATACCGCGCTCGAGTTGCCGAGCGCAGGCAACACGAACGGCTGGAAGCCGGAGGACATCCAGACTTACCAGGATTTCCTGGGCTCCGAGAGCGTGTGGATCCAGATGTGGGTCGAGCTGCCGGACACGGCCGCGCGCGACCGGTTCCAGACC
>JANNKZ010000299.1:0-4613 GCA_031396515.1 Gammaproteobacteria bacterium | reverse complement strand
CGCCCCAAGAAAAAGGGCGCAGCGGTCACCCGCCGCGCCCTGATCGGCCGAAGTTCGATCAGAACTCGATGCGGAAACCGAGCTGTATGCGCCAGACCGACGGCAGCGCCGACAGCGCGTTCAACGGATCAACCGGCCCGGTCTGGCCGGAACGCGGACGATAGACGTAGCACGAAGTGCCGCCGCCCGGGCATCCCACGGTGTCGATGCGGTTCACGTCGACCACCGGCGCGAAGTACGCGAAGCTCACCTGCCGCAGCTGGCCCCAGTCGCTGTCGATCATGTTGGCGAAGTTCTCGATGTCGAGCGTCAGTGCGCCGCGCATCTTGTCGCCCCAGATCGGCAGCTCCTGCTGCAGCCGCAGGTCGAGCACGGACAGCCACGGACTGGTGTGCGAATTGCGCGGCACGATGCGTCCTCGGTACTTCTCGAGGCCGTGGCGCTGCACGTAGTCCTCGGTCGCCGCCGCAAAAGCCGCGGCATCCGCATTCGCGCTCGTGTAGCTGGTGGTCGCGGCACAACCCGCGACGCCGGCCGTGACGTCCGCCGCCGTGCACAGCGCTTCAAAAATCACGTCGCCGTCCGGCACGTAGAACAGGTGACGCTGGCGCGTGGCCTGGCGCGGGTCGCCCCACACGGCCTGCGGCGTGCCGCCGCCGAAGGTGAAGCTGAACGGACGGCCGGAACGGCGCTCGCCGACCAGCGAGAGGCTCGTGTCGTAGTCGCCGAAGAACGCCTTGCGCCAGGTGAACGCTCCCTTGAACTGGTGCTCGATCTCGTAATTCGAGGTCGACAGGCTGGGGTTATTCGGGTCCGAGACCGCGACGTTGTCCCAGTTCGAAGAAGCCGTCGAGCTGGTGCCCGGATTGACGTCTTTGATGTCCTGGTAGCCATAGCCGAAATACGCGTCGAAGCGCCCCGCTCCCGTGCGCCAGGTCTTCGAGAAGTCCACCGTGAACACCGAGCCTTCGCCGCCGCTCGTGTTGGTCAGCATCAGGTCCTGGATCGTCGAACTGGTGCGGCCATCGGCTGCCGGGCTGTAGCGCGGACGGCCGTCCGGCGCGGTGCCGGTCTGCACCAGGCGGAGGTCCTGCCAGAGCACTTCGTCCTTGACGCGCGAGATGATCACGTCGGCCGTCATCTCGATGTCCCAGGGCAGGGTCTGCTTGACGCCGAGGTTCCAGCGGTACTGCGAAGGAATCTCGAAGTCAGGGTCGATCGAGTTGACCGGGCCGTCGTTCTGGAGCGTCGAGTGGAAATCGAGCACTTCCTGCGGCAGGTCGAAGCCGTCGATGTTGCTCAGCGCAAAGGGGATCAGGTCAATATTGGTCGTGGCATTGACATTTGTCTGCACGACCACGACGCCGTCGTTCGAGAAGCTGTTCGATACCCAGACGTTCGGCGTGCCGCCGCCGAACAGGCCCCAGCCGCCGTAGATCGTCGTCTCGGGACGCCACTGCCAATTGAAGCCGATGCGCGGCATGACCAGGTCGCGCCCATCCAGCGTCGCCTGGTTGGTGAAGCCATAGCGACCGGTGAAATTCTCGTTCAGCGGCGGCTCATCGCCGCTCGAGAACGAATCCATGCGGAAGCCGGCCTGGATCTTGAAGTCCTGCGTGACCTGCCATTCATCCTGCACGTAGAAGCTGTCGACGTCGTAGCCGAAGGACGCCGCGCCGTCGTTGGCATCGTTCGTGAAGGCGTTGGTGTAGTTCAGGTTGGTCGCAACCCGATTCTCGAAGTCGGCGATGCTCGCGAAGATGTACTGGCCCTGGCTGCGCGCCACGAACAGATTGAAGATATCTAGCATCTCGCGCTCGTAGCCAACCGTCAGCGTGTGGTCGCCTAGGAAAACATTTCCCTTCAGCTTGAACGCGTCGAGGTCGTTGGTCAGCGCGTTGGCGTGACGGAACTCGTCCGGGCCGATGAACATCGTGCCGCCGCCGACGCCCGGCGAGATGACCGGCGTGCGGATCTGCATCTCGGCGAAATCGGTGCCCTGCAGCGCATCCTGCCCGGTGTCCACTTCCTTGCGCGCAATTTTCAATTCGGTCGAGAACCATTCGTTCCAGTCCGAGAACAGCTGCAACGAAGTGGATTCCATGGTCGTCGAGCGGTTGTACCAGTTCGACGGCGCGGAAATGCGGTTCAGCGAGGTGCTGTTGTTCGAGGTGACGACGACGTTACCCTCGGTCTTCTGGTAGGCCAGCGCCGCGCGATGCGAATCGTTGATGTTCCAGTCGAGCTTGGCGAGGATTTTCTCGTCCTCTTCCGGCAGCGAGGATGTGCGCGTGCCGACGTCGAAGCCGTAGACGTCCTGCGTGATCTGCACGATCTCGTCGTACTGTTCCTGAGTGACGCCGGTCACCTCGACCGGGTCGCCGGAGCCGAGCGGGCCGAATTCCTGCGGCGCAGTGCGATCGAGCGTTTCATAGGACAGGAAGAAGAACAGCTTGTCCTTGATGATCGGGCCGCCGAAGGTGCCGCCGTAGGTCTCTTCGTCGAAGATAAAATTGAGGTCGCGATTCTTGCTGCGATCGCCAACCATGCTGTCGTCGCTCTTGAAGTAGAACGCCGAGCCGGTGAACTCGTTGGTGCCGGACTTCGTGACGACGTTGATCGTCGAGCCGCGGAAGTGGCCGTACTCGACCGAGAACGGCGCGGTCAGGATCGATACCGCCTCGATCGCGTCGATCGACAGCGGGCTGCGCTCGGTCGGATAGCCGTTGTTGTTCAGGCCGAAGTCGTCGCTCTGGCGCACGCCGTCGATCGTGATGGTGTTGTAGCGGTTGTTGACGCCCGCGATTTCGAGGGCGTCGACGTTGGTCGGGTCGATCCAGGCCTTGGGATCGAGGCGCACCACGTCCTTGATGTCGCGGCTGATGGACGGCAGTTCCTGCACGTCCTGGGCGCCGAAGCGGCTGCCCGCGCCGATGCTGACGTCGCGTTCGGAGACGCCCGTCACCTCGACGCCGGCGAGCTGCGCGATCGGCTGCGCGACCAGCGTCACCGAGGTGCGCTGTGCGAGCTCGGTGTAGAGATTTTCGACAATCGTGTCCTGCATGCCCTCGGCTTTCGCCGTGACGCGGTACGGACCGCCGACGCGCAGGCCCGTGGCCGAGAACTGGCCGGATGAACCGGTGGTGGAAGTCGACGTGGTGTTGGAGGGCAGGTGCTCGATCGTGACATGGGCGCCCGCGATTGGCTGGCCGTCAGCGCCGACCACGTAGCCCGTCAACTGCGATGTCGTTTCCTGCGCCAGTGCGGAAGGCGCCAGGAGCGTGATCGCGATGCCTGCGCCCACGGCAATGGCCGGCGCTGAGAGGATCGACGATACGGTGGCGGCGAGACGGACCGAGCGGTGACGTCCGGACATGGATGTGCTCCCCCAAATTCCCGTGAACGCAACAGATACCGGCATTGCGCCGACATCACGTTAGTGCCGGAATGTTACAGCCTGTCGGCGGCAATTGGCGACCCGCTTCGCGAGCTGTTGCGCGCACTCCACATTCACGAGCGACAGCCCGTTCGGGATTCCAGCAACGACAACAGCTTGGCGCAATTTCCTCGGCGCTGGTTCACGACCCTGCGTGGTGCTGAGGCGCCTCGGCGAGCCGCGTCGCCGCTTTCTCCGCGATCATGATGGTCGGCGCGTTGGTGTTTCCGCCAATAGGCGTCGGTATGACCGAAGC
This sequence comes from Gammaproteobacteria bacterium, assembly GCA_031396515.1. Taxonomy (GTDB): domain Bacteria; phylum Pseudomonadota; class Gammaproteobacteria; order Steroidobacterales; family Steroidobacteraceae; genus SCUD01. The sequence goes on along the minus strand of JANNKZ010000299.1, from coordinate 921 downwards.
ATCCACGACCGAAAGCCCTTCCAGTCCGTGCACACGCAGCTCCGGATCGACCACCGCCGCTTCGTCGCGGCCCATCCGGCAGGTGCCGACCGGGTGATACAAAGTGTCGGCGCGTTGGCGCATCTGCCGGACGATTGCCTCGTCCGAATCGCCTTCGGCGAACAGTTCTTCGCCGCGATGACGGTCGAGCGGCGCCGAATGCAGGATCTCGCGCGCGGCCTTGACGCCCGCGAGCAGGGTCGCGACGTCGGCCTCCGCGCCGAGAAAATCCGGATCGATGCGGGGGGGCGCCATCGGATCCGCGGAATGCAGCCGGAGGCTGCCGCGGCTCGCCGGCCGGAGCACCGCGACGTGGCAGGAAATACCGTAGCCGTAATGCAGCCGCCGCGCGTGGTCGTCCACCAGCCCGTTGACGAAATGGAGCTGGATGTCCGGCCGCTCGAGGCCCGTGCGGCTGCGCAGGAAAGCGCCCGCCTCAGCGAAGTTCGTCGTCAGCAGCCCTTTGCCTGAACTCCGCCACTGGAGATAACCCGGAACGGCGCGCAGCGCCGTGCGGACGGTGATACCCATCAGACGCGTGTCCGAAGAGCGATAGACGAGCGCGAGGTCCACGTGGTCGACGAGGTTGGCGCCGACGCCCGGCAACTCATGCACGAGGCCGATGCCGTGGCGCGCGAGTTCCTCGCGTGCGCCGACGCCCGAGAGCAGCAGCAGTTGCGGCGAACCGAAGACGCCGGCCGAGAGGATGACTTCGCGCGTGGCGTCGATCGCCGTGCCGCCGGCAAGCAACACACCCGCGGCGCGCAGCCCCGCGAAACGCAGCCGGGCGACGCGATGGCCGGTCAGCACGGTCAGATTCGTGCGCGCGAGCGCGGGGCGCAGGAATGCGACAGCCGCGCTGCAGCGGCGGCCGCGCCGCTG
>JANNKZ010000215.1:0-1833 GCA_031396515.1 Gammaproteobacteria bacterium | reverse complement strand
CGGCCGGGTGACGTCTTCGCTACCGGCGTTCGCAATCAACGTCCAGCCGGCATCCACGGGCGGCGGAACCGGCAGCGCGACGCTTGCCTGGACGCCACCAACGCGTCGCATCGACGGGACGGTATTGACGAACCTCGCAGGGTACCGGATCCGCTACGGCACCTCTGCCGATAGCCAGCCGATCGTGATCGAGATCCACAGTCCCGGGATCACGGGTGCGGTCGTGACGGAGCTGGGAGTGGCGACGTACTACTTCTCCGTCTGCGCATTTGACGCGGCGGGTGTTACGAGCGCCTATACTGCTCCGGTGACGTTCGCCATCCGCTGAACCGGCGCAGGCCGCGGTTCGCGATAGACTGGACGGGGCGCAAGAAGCGCCCCGACTTTTTTTGGCAGCCTGCCGATGATCGACCCGATTTCCGTGGCGCCGATGATGGACTGGACTGACCGGCATTGCCGGTACTTCCTGCGCCTGTTCTCTCCGCGCGTGCGGCTCTACACGGAAATGATCGTCGCGCAGGCGATCCTCCGTGGCGACCGCCAGCGACTGCTGGCTTTCGACCCGGCGGAACACCCGGTCGCGCTCCAGCTCGGCGGCTGCGATCCGACGCTGCTCGCGGAAGCGGCTGCGGCCGGCGCCGCGGCCGGCTACGACGAGATCAACCTCAATGTCGGATGCCCCAGCGACCGCGTGCAGAGCGCGACCTTCGGCGCCTGCCTGATGGCGCGGCCGCGGCTGGTCGCGGACTGCGTACGTGCGATGCAGGACGCGGTCGCGGTGCCGGTCACGGTGAAGTGCCGCATCGGCATCGACGACCGCGACGACTGGGAATTTCTGCGCGAATTCGTCGCCGCGATCGCGGACGCCGGCTGTCGCACGGTCATCGTGCACGCTCGCAAGGCGCTGCTGAAAGGCTTGAGCCCGAAGCAGAATCGCGAGATTCCCCCGCTCGACTATCCGCGCGTCTGGCGCGTCAAGCGTGAGTTCCCCGGGCTCGCCGTGATCGTCAACGGCGGGTTGCGCACGGTCGGGCAGGCCCAAGAGCAGCTCGCGAACGCGGACGGCGTGATGCTCGGCCGCGAGGCCTACCACAATCCCTGGCTCCTGCCCGCGCTGCACCGGGCGATTCACGGCGACGGATTCGAGCCGCCGCCGCTCGAGAGCATCACCGCCGCGATGCGGGCATATGCCGAACGTGAGGCGGCGAGTGGAACGCCGCTCCGCGCCGTCACGCGCCACCTGTTCGGACTGTTCGCCGGCCGGAGCGGCGCCCGCGCCTGGCGGCGGGCGCTGTCGGAGGGCGTGATCCGCGCCGACGCGACACCCGCGTTGATCGAGGATGCGGCAGCGGGCGCTAGCCGTTTTCCATGAAGCGGCGCAGGCGCGGGACGGCGTGCGCGTCGCGCGGTCCGAGCAGGTCATGCAGCGGCGACGGATCGAGCCACGTCGGAGCGGGGCGGAGCCCGAACGAGTCGCGCGCGCTCGAGTAGGGCCAGTCGGCTGGCTGGCAGCACAGGCCTGCGCGCACCGGAGCGAGCTGCACGTGGCGCGCGACCTCCAGCAGGTAGACGTCATGATGGATCACCGTGGAAATCCAGTGCCCGTGGCGCAGCCGCACGCCAATCAGCTCGTGGGTTGCGAGCGTGATCGAGGACGCGCGGCCGCGCAGTACGACGTGCAGGCAGCGATCGGTCACGCTCCAGACCAGGCAGGGCAGGCGGTGACGCATGCAGCTGTCGGCGAGCTGCTGCGCCACCCGCGCGCGGGCCGACGGATCGGCATACAGCGGCCGCCGGCCGCGTGCCTGGGCGACGACATGGCGCAGTATCCCG
>JANNKZ010000103.1:0-2460 GCA_031396515.1 Gammaproteobacteria bacterium | reverse complement strand
GACATGGCCCGCACCAGCAAGACGCCGGGGCGCACCCAACTCGTCAATCTCTTCGAGGTGGAGCCCGGAAAGCGGCTCGCCGACCTGCCGGGGTACGGATTTGCGCGCGTGCCGCCGGCGATGCGCGCGGACTGGAAGCGGCTGATGGAAGCCTATTTCACGACCCGCGACTCGCTCGCCGGACTGATGCTGATCGTGGACGTGCGCCGCGGCTTCGGCGACAGCGACGAAACGATGCTGGAATATGCCGCCGCGCGCGGCCGGCCGGTGCACGTCCTGCTGACCAAGTGCGACAAGCTCGGCCGCAATGAAGGCCGTTCGACGCTCCAGAAGGTGCGGGCGCAACTCGGCGAGCGCGCGACGGCGCAGCTTTTCTCGGCGCAATCCGGGGAGGGCGTGGACGCGGCGCAGGGGGCCTTGGACGCCCTGCTGGCAAGACGCAAATAAAAAAATGCCCGGCGATCCGTTAGGACCGCCGGGCTGATACCCGGCTTGGGGATGCAATCCGGGCGACCCGCTCAGGGAGGGAAGCGGGGAGCGTCTCACGGCGCTCGGGGACTTAGATGGAGACCATTAAGACAAGTTCCAAGCCCCGCGAGAAGGCTGATTTCGCAGGCCTTTTAGTGGGCTTCGTCCCAGTTGGCCCCGGTGCCGGTGTCGACCTTGAGCGCGACCGACAATTCGGCTGCCCCGCACATGATCTCGGCGACCTTGCCGCGCACTTTGTCTACGGCGGATTTTTCGACTTCGAGCACGAGCTCGTCGTGCACCTGCATGACCAGCTGGGCCGGGACCTTCGATTTCGCAAGCCACGCGTGCACGCCGATCATCGCGCGCTTGATGATGTCGGCGGCCGTGCCCTGCATCGGCGCGTTGATGGCGCTCCGTTCCGCGTATTGCTGGAGGTTGCGGTCGCGTGAGCGGATGTCGGGCAGGTAGAGGCGGCGCCCGAACACGGTCTCGACATAGCCTTGCTCGCGCGCGCTGGCGCGCGTGCGGTCCATGTATTCGCGCACGCCCGGATAGCGGCCGAAATAGCGGCCGACGTAATCCTGCGCGGCGTGGCGATCGATGCCGAGCTGCCGCGCGAGGCCGAAGGCGGACATGCCGTAGATCAGCCCGAAGTTGATCGCCTTCGCGGCGCGGCGCTGGTCGTTCGTGACCTGGTCCGCCGCGACGTCGAATACTTCCGCCGCAGTCGCACGGTGGATGTCTCCTTCGTCGGCGAAGGCGCGGCGCAGGCTCTCGTCTCCCGACAGGTGCGCCATGATCCGGAGCTCGATCTGCGAATAATCCGCGGCGAGCAGCACGTGCCCTTTCGGCGCGACGAATGCCTGGCGGATGCGCCGGCCCTCTGCGGTCCGGATCGGGATGTTCTGGAGGTTTGGATCGCTCGACGACAGGCGGCCGGTCACGGCCACCGCCTGGTGATACGAGGTGTGCACGCGCCCGGATCTCTCGTCGATCCGTTCCGGCAGCTTCTCGGTATAGGTCGAGCGCAGCTTGGCGAGCCCGCGGTATTCGAGGATGAGCCGCGGCAGCAGGTACTTGTCGGCGAGTTCTTCCAGTACTTCTTCGGCGGTGGACGGCTGGCCGGTGCGGGTTTTCTGCTTCACCGGCAGGCCCTGCTTCGTGAACAGGATTTCCTGCAGCTGCTTCGGCGAATCGAGATTGAACGGCTGGCCGGCGGAGGCGTGGGCCTCGGTCTCGAGTTCGGCGAGACGCTTGGCGAGCTCGGTGCTTTGCTTTCGCAGCAGGTCGCGGTCCACGAGCACGCCGCGATGCTCCATGTCGAGCAGGATCGGCACCAGCGGCTGCTCAATCTCCTCGTAGACCTTGAGCAGGCCCGGTTCCCTTTCGAGCGCCGAATGCAGGACGCTGTGCAGCTGCAGCGTGACGTCGGCGTCTTCGGCCGCATAGTTCGAAGCCTGTTCGAGTGCGACCTGGTTGAAAGTGATCTGCTTCGCGCCCTTGCCGGCCACGTCCTCGTACTTGACGGTGTCGACGCCGAGATAGAGCTTCGCGCAGGAGTCCATGTCGTGGCGCGTCGCGGTCGAGTTCAGCACATAGGACTCGAGCATCGAGTCGTAGCGCATGCCTGCCAGGCGGATGCCGTGATTGAGGAGCACGTGCGCGTCGTACTTGAGGTGGTGGCCGACTTTGAGGCGGTTGGCGTCTTCGAGGAGTGGCTTTAGTTTGGCCAGCGTCTTCTCGCGGTTGAGCTGGTCCGGCGCGCCGGGATAGTTGTGCGCGAGCGGCAGGTAAGCCGCCTTGCCGGGTTCGATGCAGAACGAGAGGCCGACGATCTCGGCCTGCATGTAGTCGAGGCTGGTCGTCTCGGTGTCGAAGGCGAAGAGGGGCGCTTTGCCAAGGGCCTCAAGCCAGGTTTCTAGCTGCTGTTCCGTCAGGATGGTTTCGTAGGAGCGCGCCGGCGCAGTCGGTCGGGACTCCGGCTCGCTC
>JANNKZ010000093.1:0-4860 GCA_031396515.1 Gammaproteobacteria bacterium | reverse complement strand
GCAGCGCGATTTTGTTTTCGTCGATGATGTGGTGGCGGTGAATCTGTGGCTGCTCGAGCAGGTGCAGGTCAGCGGCATCTTCAACGTCGGCAGCGGCAGGGCGCAGCCGTTCAACGATGTTGCACAGGCCGTCGTCAACGCCGGCCGCGCCGGCGCGGGCGCGTCGGCGCTGACGCTCGACGCGCAGGTCCAGCAAGGACTGGTGCGCTACGTCGACTTCCCTGCGGCCCTGGTCGGCAAGTACCAATGCCATACCCAGGCCGACCTGACGCGCCTGCGCGCCGCCGGCTGCAACCTGCCGTTTGTGAACGTGGCTGCGGGCGTCGCGCGCTACATGCGCTGGCTGTCAGGTCAAGGCCAAGAAGGCCTCGACGCAGCGCGCCAGATCGGGCGCGACCAGGTCGGCACCTCCGCGGCCTGAGCCTTCCGGGGCGACCCGGCAGCACCACCGAACGCCAGCCGCACGGCCGGCCTGGATGTCGGACGGCTTGTCGCCGACGAGCATCGATCGTTGCGGATCGATCCCGAATTCGGCGATACCGCGCAGGATCATGCCGGGAGCTGGCTTGCGGCAATCGCACTGCACTCGGTAGGCGGCCACGCTCGCGTCCGGCAGGTGAGGGCAGTGGTAGACCGCGTCTAACGCAACTCCCTCAGCGGCAAGCACCGCGTGCAGATGCTGCGTCAGCGTGGCGTAGTCGGCCTCGGTAAACAGGCCGCGCGCGATGCCCGACTGGTTGGTGACAACGATCAGCAGGAAACCGGCCTCCTTGAGCCGGCGCAACGCGGCCGGCACGCCGGGCAGCAGCAGAAAGCGATCGGCGCGGTGCACATAGCCGTGGTCGGTATTGATGACGCCATCGCGGTCGATGAAGGCAGCACGGGTGCCCGAGTTCATGAGCCGATGCGAATCTGCTTGACCAAGGCGCTGGTCGAATAGCCGGGCACGAAGGTGATGGCATGGGCTTGGCCGCCCCACGAGCGAACGAGCGCGGTTTCGGCGAGCCTTTCGATGTCGTAGTCGCCGCCTTTGACATAGATGTCCGGGCGCAGCCGGGCGATCAGTTCGACCGGCGTGTCTTCGTCGAACAGGGCCACGGCATCCACATTGCGTAGCCCCGCCAGCACCGCGGCGCGATCGGCGGCAGGATTGAGCGGGCGTTCGCTGCCCTTGCCGAGCCGCCGCACGGAAGCATCGGTGTTCAACCCCACCACCAGGCAGGCGCCATGCGCTCGTGCCAGTGCAAGGTAGCTGACGTGGCCGCGGTGCAGGATGTCGAAGACGCCGTTGGTGAAGACCATCGGCCGCGGCAGGCTTTGCAGACGCGCCAGCGATTCGCCGGCGCCGACGATGAGTTCGTTCATGCGACGCATTGTCGTGATCTTCGCGCGCACCAACGCCGGCCTGGACCCGGCCGAGCGGGCGTGAACTACTTCACGCTTGGCATCCCGGGTAGTTGAAACCTGATGGCAGCAATTTCACTCCAGTTGCCCTGATTTGTAACGGCGGTGGCAACTGTTTTGATGGCCCTGAAGCGCTAGTTATCAAGCCGCAGCGCGATCGCGCTGCGCGGCTCGCGAGGGCAGTAGAAATCCGCGCCAGGACTGCGATCGGCGCGCTTGGAGCGCCCAAGCGGCGGCGCTTTGGGCAACGGAAACCCCCACGAATTAGGGGTGGTCTAAAGGCGTCTGAGAGTGTTTCCCCTGCTTGCGTCCTGTCGCATCGATGATCTCTGTGGTGAGTAAGGTAGTGCCCATGGAAGGCCGGATGTGCACGATGCGCTTCGGCCAGGGCATCACAAAGCAGAGGTTCGCGCCCCGGCCCCGGCACTTTTCGCCAGCCCCGTAGCTTGAAGCGGATGGCAAAACGCGGGGGCACGCCAAGCGAGTCGATCGACGTCGTCAGGGAACCAATCAATGAGCATCAGCAATACGAAGTACCGCAACCTGCAGCGCCTGTGGCCAGCCGCCGTAGTCGTCCTGGTTGCTTGCGGCGGCGCAAGCGATGGGGTCGACGAGAGCGCAGTCGACTCGGCCGACGTCGCAACAACGACGACCGCGGACAGAGAGGCTGCCGAACACCGACGCAGGCGTGGGGTGCCGGCTCCGGCTCCGGCTCCGGCTCCGGCACCGGCACCGGCTCCTGCACCGGCACCGGCACCGGCACCGGCACCGGCTCCTGCACCGGCTCCGGCTCCGGCTCCGGCTCCAGCACCGGCTCCGGCTCCTGCACCGGCTCCTGCACCGGCACCGGCACCGGCTCCGGCACCGGCACCGGCACCGGCTCCGGCTCCGGTACCCGACTATTCGGGAACTGCTGTGCTGTCGTGGAGTGCCGTCACCTCCGCGCCTGTTGCTGGCTACCGGGTCTACAACGGAATGGGTACGCGTGCGTACATTCAGCAACCTGGGGCTGGCGCAGCGGTCGGAAGCTTTACAACCTTCACGGTGATGGGCCTCCGCAAGGGTGTCACTCACTATTTCGCGGTCACGTCCGTTGACGACAGTGGGCGTGAGAGCCCTTACTCGGTCGAAGCATCCAAGCTCGTTCAATGAGATCGATGGGATGGCGGATGTGCATGAATTGGAGCGATCGATGACTTTTCCAAGGATCCGGGGATTTGCACTGGGCTGTGCGCTGTCCGTGCATGCGTTGCTGGCAGCGGCGCAGGCCCTCCCCCAGGGCAACACGGGCATCGCGTCCCGATACCCCGGTGATGCCGGTATCGCCTCGGACTCGGCCGTGATGTTCGCGGACGATTTCGAGGCTTACTCGAGCGCGTCCGGGCTGACGTCGGGAGGTCGGTGGAACAACTTCTACCAGCAGACCTACACCCGAATCTCGACGGCTGCGGGCACCTTCTTCGCGGGTGCCAGGGGGCTCGAAATGACGATGCCCCAGACCGGTAGCGAGGTCGCCAACGCGGTGGTCAAAGATCTGTCGATCGAGCAAGACATTCTCTTCGTTCGGGCATACACGAAGTTCGAAGCGGGGTTTGACGGCACGACGGAGGGCCATAACGGCATTCGCATTTCCGGAAACTACCCAGGGCCCGGCAACACGCCCAACGGCAGCAACTTCTTTCTCTATATGGTGGAGAACAGCGTCTATTACGGCGAGGCTTATCCAGGTCCGCTCAACGTGTACGCCTACCATCCGGAGCAACGGCACCAGTGGGGCGACCATTTCTATCCGACGGGCAGAGTTATCCCGTTCGATGCCACGCCAGGCAACTTCGGCAGCAGTTTCGTGTCGCGCCCGAACTTCACACCGCAGACCGACCGTTGGTACTCTTACGAGTTGATGGTCAAGCTCAACACGCCAGGGCAGCGAGATGGCCGCGTTGCGGTGTGGATCGACGGCACCATCGTTGCCGACTTCACCAACCTGCGCATGCGTGACACGTTAAGCGTGAAGATCGATCAGGTGCAACTCGAACTGCACGGCAAGAACAATCCGTCCCGAGCGGACCGAAAGTGGTACGACAACGTCGTTGTTGCGAGGTCCTACATCGGTCCGTTGTCTAACTCGGCAGCGACTCCGCTGCCGGCACCCACCAACCTGCGCGTGCAGTAGGGCGTCATAACGTCACCGCACCATCGAGGAAAAGAATGATGAATTTCATGAAGACACCCATCGGCACTCTGGTGGTGACCACAGCGGCCGCGCTCGGCGCAGGGCACGCGAGTGCTGCGACTTTTGCGGCCGCCGGTTGCTCGCAGTCGGCCGTGCAAGCCGCCGTAAATTCTGCTCGCGACGGCGACACAGTCACCGTGCCGGCGGGCACCTGCACCTGGAGTTCTGCGGTCTCGATCCAGAGCAAGACGATCACCCTCGTCGGTGCGGGGTCCGCTGCGGGCGGCACGCGCATTCAGCATGGCGGCGGGGACCACACGCTGGTCTCGGTCGAAGCCGGTAGCAAGACAGGCAAGATGGACATCTCGGGGTTCTGGTTCAGTGGTGCCGGGAATACCTGGAACGGTACAGCGATGACACTGTATGGACCGACGGGTTGGAAGAACCTGCGGGTGCACCACAACGTCTTCGACGGTAACTATCCGTGGACCATCAAGGGCTCCTCCAGCACTCACGGCCTCATCGACAACAACACGTTCAAGGGCAGCGCCTACGGCATCATGCTGTACGGAGATGGCGCTGCCGACTGGGCGGCGCCGCTGACGCTCGGCACGGCCGACTTCTTCTTCGTCGAGGACAACGTCTTCGATTGGAACGACTTCTACGGCAACACCGGCGCGCCGTCGATGGACATGAACAATGGCGGTCGACAGGTGTTCCGCTACAACACGATCAGGAACGGCATGTGGGAAACCCATGACAAGGCGCGCAGCGGTATGGTCAGCGCCAATGCGTTCGAGTTGTACAAGAACACGTTTGCCAGCAACTCGTCAAAGTGGAAGGCATTCGATGTCTCCGCGGGCACCGGCGTTATCTGGGGCAATACGATTCCGAGCACGTACTCGGTGCCGATTGGCGCGATGGACTACAAGACCTTCGATCCACGATCGGTTCGGCGCTGCGACGGGTCTGACCCCGCAGACAAGAACGTTGCCGGTCAGTCGGGTTGGATCTGCCAATACCAAATCGGCTCGATGGGCGAAGGCCCGACCGCGTACAGCTATCCTCTCTACACATGGGCCAATACGGCCAGTGGCAGCGCCGTCGGCATGACCTGTACCGACGGCTGCACGCACGTGCAGTCCGGCCGTGACTACATCAACAATGGCTCCACCGCCAAGCCTGGCTACACGCCGTACGCCTACCCGCACCCGCTGCAAAGTGGCGGTACACCTGCTCCTGCACCCGCGGCATTGGCGGCACCGATGAACTTGCGCGTACAG
>JANNKZ010000074.1:0-10126 GCA_031396515.1 Gammaproteobacteria bacterium | reverse complement strand
ACGTAGGTGCCGGTCATGACGCGGCGCTTGACCTCGGCGCCGAATCCCTCGCCGCGGGTGCGCCGGTAGAGGTCCATCAGGTCCTTCGGATCCGCGCAGCGATGGCCGAAGCGCACGCCGTCGAAGCGGGACAGGTTCGACGAACATTCCGCCGGCGCAACCACGTAGTAAGTCGGCACCGAAAGCGGCAGGTTCGGCAGGCTCACCTCGACGAGCTTCGCGCCCTGGGCTTCAAAACCCGCGATCGCCGCGCGCACCGCACGGCCCGTGCGTTCCTCGAGTCCCTCGCCGAAAAACTCGCGGATAATGCCGATGCGCAGGCCCTTCACCGGGCGTTCCAGCGCTGCCACGTAATCCGGCACGGGCGTGTCCACGCAGGTGGAATCGCGCGCGTCCGGCCCCGCCATCGCTCCGAGCACGAGCGCGGCGTCCTCCGCCGACTGCGCGAGCACGCCGGCCTGGTCGAGGCTGGAGGCAAACGCGATCATTCCGTAGCGCGACACGCGTCCATAAGTCGGCTTGAAGCCGGTGAGCCCGGTGAGCGCGCCCGGCTGGCGGATCGAACCGCCGGTGTCGGTGCCGGTCGCGATCGGCGCGAGCCGGGCCGCGACTGCGGCAGCCGAACCGCCCGAGGAGCCACCGGGCACGCGCGTCTCGTCCCAGGGATTGCGCACCGGGCCGTAGAAGCTCGTCTCGTTCGACGAGCCCATCGCGAACTCGTCCATGTTGGTCTTGCCGAGCAGCACGGTGCCCGCCGCCGCGAGGCGCTCGACGACGGTTGCGTCGTAGGGCGAGACGAAGTTCGAGAGCATGCGCGAGCCTGCGGTGGTCAACACGCCAGAAGTACAAAAGATGTCCTTGTGCGCGAGCGGCACGCCGGTCAGCGGCCCGCCCTCGCCGCGCGCGATTCGTTCGTCGGCGCGCCGGGCGTCCGCCATCGCGCGTTCGGGCGTCACGGTGATGAACGCGTTCAGCGACGGGTTCGCGCGCTCGATGCGCTCGAGGAAGTACTTCGTGACCTCGACGCTCGAGAAGCGCTTCGCACGCAGCCCCCGGCCGATCGCGGCAGCGGTGTCGAGGTGCAGGCTCACTCGATCACCTTCGGCACCAGGTAGAGGCCCGCCTCCACGGACGCGGCATTGGCCTGGTAGAGGTCGCGGCGGTCGGATTCCGTGACGCAGTCCTCACGCAGCGGCTGCACCTGCGCCTCCAGCGGGTGCGCCATCGGCGTCACGCCGTCGGTCGAGACGGCCGCGAGCTGCTCGACGAAGGCGAGGATCGCCGAAAGACTGCTGACGTACACCGGCAGCTCCTCTTCCGTGATCTGGAGACGGGCCAGATGCGCGATGGATTCGACGTCGCGGCGGGTCAGCGTCACGAGCGCACCTTGCGGGAAATAAGGGAAAAACTTGACGGAAATCATACATGTTGCCTTGTGGAATGTCGCGCCCACGGCTAGACTTTCGGCCGCGTTCTGCAGCCATTCCACTCGCCGGGCACACATGTTCAAGAGCCTCCGGGGTTACTTCTCCAGCGACATTTCGATCGACCTTGGCACCGCCAATACGCTGATCTATGTGCGCGGCCGGGGCATCGTCCTGAACGAGCCCTCGGTCGTCGCAGTCCAGGATGAGCCGGGTCGCGGCGGCAAGACCATCGTCGCCGTCGGCGCCGAGGCCAAAAGCATGATTGGCCGGACGCCGGGCCACATCACTGCCGTGCGCCCGATGAAGGACGGCGTCATCGCCGACTTCACCTACACCGAGCGCATGCTGCAGCACTTCATCAGCAAGGTGCACGGCAACCGCTGGCTGCGCCCGTCGCCGCGCGTGCTGATCTGCGTGCCTTTCGGATCGACCCAGGTCGAGCGCCGCGCGATCCAGGAGTCCGCCGAAGGCGCGGGCGCGCGCCGCGTCGACGTCATTCCGGAGCCGATGGCGGCCGCGGTCGGCGCGGGACTGCCGGTCAACGAGGCGCGCGGCTCGATGGTGCTCGATATCGGCGGCGGCACCTCCGAAGTCGCGGTGATCTCGCTGAACGGAATCGTCTATGCCGAGTCGGTGCGCGTCGGCGGCGACCGCTTCGACGAGGCGATCACCAATTACGTGCGCCGCAACTACGGCATCCTGATCGGCGAGGCGACTGCCGAGCGCATCAAGATCGAAATCGGCTCGGCCTATCCCGGCCAGCAGGTGCGCGAGATGTCGGTCAAGGGGCGCAACCTGTCCGAAGGCGTGCCGCGCAGCTTCACGCTCAATTCCAACGAAATCCTCGAAGCATTGCAGGAGCCGTTGCAAGGCATCGTGCAAGCCGTCAAGAAGGCGCTCGAACAGACGCCGCCCGAACTCGGTTCCGACGTCGCCGAGCGCGGCATCGTGCTGACCGGCGGCGGAGCGCTGCTGAAGGACATCGACAAGCTTTTGGTCGAAGAGACCGGACTGCCCGTCATCATCGCCGAAGACCCGATGACCTGCGTCGCGCGCGGCGGCGGCCGTATTCTCGAGTTGTCCGAAGAGCATCCGGGGCTTTTCGGCCTCGGCTAGAGGCCACGTTGACCCCACACGAGCCGAATTCTCGGCCATTGCTGCTGGGCGGACCCGCCCTCGGGCTGCGCCTGATCGTCCTGGCACTGATGTCCACGGGCCTGATGGTCGCCGACCACCGCCAGCACCACCTCGCCTCGATCCGCGATTGGCTCTCCGCCGCCGCCTATCCGTTCCAGTGGGCCGTGCAGGCCCCGCTCGCCGCGTGGACTTCCGCGAGCGAGTCGCTCGCGACCCGCTCGCGCATCGAGGCCGACAACGTGCGCCTCGCCGCCGACAACTTCGTGCTGCGACTCAAGCTGATGCGCTTCGACTCGCTCGTGCAGGAGAACCAGCGCCTGCGCGCCGCGGGCGAAAGCACCGCGCGCGTCGTGCAGCGCACGCTGGTCGCCGAAATTGTGCGCGTGGACCTCGACCCGTTCCGCCAGCGCGTGCTGGTCAGCAAGGGCACGCGCGCCGGCGTGTTCCGCGGCCAGGCGGCGCTCGACGCGAATGGCGTCTACGGCCAGGTCACGCGCGCGGGTCCCGTGTCCGCGGAAGTGATCCTGATCTCGGATCCCGAGCACGCGATACCGGTGCAGGTCAACCGCACGGGCGCGCGCACCATTGCGCTCGGCACCGGGCGGTCGGGCATGCTGTCACTGCCCTACCTGCCGCGGAATGCCGACGTCGTGACGGGCGACTTGCTCGTCAGCTCCGGCCTCGGCGGCGTCTACCCGCCCGGCTATCCGGTCGGCAAGGTCACGGCCGTCGTGCATGATCCGGACCAGCCGCTGCTCGCGATCGAGGCCGAACCGCTCGCGGGACTCGACCGCGATCCAGAGATCCTCCTGGTCTGGTTCGACAACGCAGTGGTCGAACCCGAACCGGAACCGGAGTCCGCGCCCGCGCCGGACGCGACACCGGACGCACCGACCGACGCGCCGGGCGAACTACCGGCCGGCGCAGCAGCGAATACGCCGCAGCCGGCGCCTGCCGATCCGCCGGCACCCACGCCGCCCGGAGAGCGCTGACGTGATCCGCCGCAACCGTACCAACGTCGGCTGGCCGCGCATCGTCGTGATCACGCTCGTCGCGTTGACCGCGACCGTCGCGCCGCTGCCGTCGTGGCTGGAGCTGGTCCGGCCCGACTTCGTCGCGCTGACCGTGCTGTGGTTCAGCCTGCTGTCGCCGCGGCTCACCGGCCTGTTCCATGCCTGGGGTGCCGGCCTCGCGCTCGACGCCTTCCGCGGCGTGCTGTTCGGCCAGCACGCGTTGACATTGATCGTGATCGCCTACGTCGCCGCCAAGCTCCGCCTGCAGGTGCGCGCCTTTCCGCCGCTGCAGCAGACCGCGGTGATCCTGGCGCTGCTGTGGCTCAACGAATTCCTGTTGTTCTGGATCGACGGCGTGGCCGGCCATCCGGTCACCGACTGGCGCCGCTGGCTGGCGGTAGCGGCGGGCGCCGCCTGCTGGCCGCTGATCGCCGGCCTCTACGCGCGCGTCGCCGCGCGGCACTGACCAATGCGCCGGGTCCGCATCAAGGACGACGCGCTGGAACAGCGCATGTTCATCCAGCGCTCGGTGGTCGCGACCGGCATCGTCTTCGTGCTGATTGCGCTGCTGGCGGGCCGCGCCTTCTGGCTCCAGGTCCTCCAGCACGATCACTATGTCGAGCTGTCGCTCGGCAACCGCGCGCGCATCGAGCCGCTGCCGGCGAGCCGCGGCATCATCTATGACCGCGCCGGGCGGGTGATGGCCGAGAACACGCCAGCCTACCAGCTCGAGCTCGTGCGGGAGCAGGTGGGCGACCTCGAAGTCACGCTCGCGCGGCTCGGCCGCTTCGGCCTGCTCGAGCACGACGATGTCGCGCGCGTGCGCCAGCTCGTGCTGTCGCGCCGCACGTTCGAAGCGGTGCCCATCCTGCTCCAGCTTGACGACGAGGAAGTCGCACGCTATGCGGTGCACCGTCACGAACTGACGGGCGTGTTCCTCGAGACGCGCATGGCGCGCCACTATCCCTACGGCACGATCGGCGCGCATGCACTCGGCTACGTCGGCACGATCAGCGAGGACGACCTCGAGCGAGTGGACCGGGAGCGCTACTTCGGCACCGGCGTCATCGGCAAGACGGGCGTCGAGCGTGCCTACGAAGACGACCTGCTCGGCGTCGGCGGCTATCGCGAGGTGCTGGTCAATGCCGAGGGCCGGGCAGTCAAGGAGCTCGAGGGCCGGGACTCGCAGATGCAGAGCCGCGAGCCGCGCTCCGGGCGCGAGCTTCGCCTCACCATCGACATCGAGCTGCAGCGCGTCGCCGAGGAGGCGATGGCCGGCCGGCGCGGCGCGGTGGTCGCGCTCGACCCGTGGACCGGTGACGTGCTGGTGTTCGCGAGCCTGCCCTCCTTCGACCCGAACGGATTCGCGCGCGGCATTTCGCGCGCCGATTACCTGGCGCTAACCGAGAACCCGGACCAGCCGCTGTTCAATCGCGTGCTGCGCGGCACCTACCCGCCGGGTTCCACGATCAAGCCGGTCATGGCGCTTGCCGGGCTCGAGTACGACGTGATCCGTCCCGAGGACCGCGCCTTCTGTCCCGGCTTCTTTTCGCTGCCGGGCTCGCGGCACCGCTTCCGCGACTTCAAGCGCGAAGGCCACGGCTCGATGGACATGCGCAACGCCGTCATGCAGTCCTGCGACGTGTACTTTTACCGGCTCGCAAACACGCTCGGCATCCAGCGCATTCACGACGCGATGGTACGCATGGGCTTCGGCCAGCCGACCGGCATCGACATCGCCGGCGAGCGCGGCGGCATCATGCCCTCCCCCGACTGGAAGAAAGGCGCGTTCGCGCGCCGCGAGCAGCAGGTGTGGTTCCCGGGCGAGACGGTGATCGTCGGCATCGGCCAGGG
This sequence comes from Gammaproteobacteria bacterium, assembly GCA_031396515.1. Lineage (GTDB taxonomy): Bacteria > Pseudomonadota > Gammaproteobacteria > Steroidobacterales > Steroidobacteraceae > SCUD01. The sequence goes on along the minus strand of JANNKZ010000074.1, from coordinate 4,695 downwards.
CTACTGGACTGCGACGCTGCTGCAGCTTGCGAAGTCGACCGCGCTGCTCGCGACGCGCGGCAAGCACTTTCGCCCGCGCCTGGTGCGCGCGCTCGTCGATCCCACGACCGGCGTCGTCCAGGAACGCGTGCCGGAGGCGCTGCCGACGATCGAACTCAAGCACGCCGAGAACTGGGAGACGATCGTCGACGCAATGGTCGCGGTGACCAGCGGACCGCGCGGCACGGCGACCCGGGTCGGTCGCGGCGCGAGTTACCTGATCGCGGGAAAGACCGGCACCGCGCAGGTGTTCTCGGTGGGCCAAACCGAAAAATACGACGACAAGACCGTCTCCGACCGCCTGCGCGACCACGCGCTCTTCGTCGCCTTTGCGCCGGCCGACAAGCCGCGCATCGCGATCGCCGTGCTGGTCGAGAACGGCGGCTTCGGCGGCGCGGCCGCCGCCCCGATCGCGCGCGCTGTATTCGACGCCTACCTCGACCCGAAGGCCAAGTGACGTACGGGGAACTCTCGCACTCCCGCACCCGCCGCACGGTCACCGCGACCGCGCGGCTGCTGCGCGCGCTGCACCTCGACGGGATGCTGCTCTCCGCGCTGGTGGCGGTCAGCGTATTCGGCATGTTCGTGCTCTACAGCGCGGTCGGCGACAACCTGTCGCTCTGGCTCAACCAGCTCGCGCGGCTCGGCATCGGCTTCGGGGTGATGATCGCGCTCGCCCAGGTGCCGGATCATTTCCTGAGGATGCTGTCGCCCGCCGCCTACGCGATCGGGCTGCTGCTGCTCGCGATCGTCGCGGTCGCGGGCGACGTCGGCAAGGGCGCGCAGCGCTGGCTCGACCTCGGCGTGGTCCGCTTCCAGCCGTCCGAGATCCTGAAGCTCGGCGTGCCCTTGATGTGCGCCTGGTACCTGCACCAGCGGCCGCTGCCGCCATCGCTGCGGGACGTCGCCATCGTGTTCGCAATCATCGTCGTGCCGGTGCTGCTGATCGCCGAGCAGCCCGACCTCGGCACGGCGCTGCTCGTCATGGCCGCCGGCCTCACCGTGCTCTTCATGGGCGGCCTGTCGCCGGCCTACCTCCTGGGCGGCGTCGCGGTGCTCGGCGCGGCGGTGCCGCTCGTCTGGCGTTTCCTGCTGCACGACTACCAGCGCCAGCGCGTGCTGACGCTGCTCGACCCGCAGAGCGATGCCCTCGGCGCCGGCTACCACATCATCCAGTCGCAGATCGCGATCGGCTCCGGCGGTATCTTCGGCAAGGGCTGGACCAACGGCAGCCAGGCGCAACTCGAGTTCCTGCCGGAGCGCTCGACCGATTTCATCTATGCGGTCATCGGCGAGGAACTGGGACTGCTCGGCCTCGTCGCGCTGCTGTTCGGCTACCTGTTCATCATCACGCGCAGCCTCTACATGGCGACCGCCTGCCGCGATGCCTTCGCACGCCTCGTCTCGGGCAGCATCGCGCTGACATTCTTCGTCTATGCCTTCGTCAATGCCGGCATGGTCATGGGCCTGCTGCCGGTGGTCGGCGTGCCGCTGCCGCTCGTCAGTTACGGCGGTACTTCGTTCGTGACCCTGATGGCGGGCTTCGGTATCCTGATGTCGCTGTACTCCAGCCGCAAACTCGTGGGATGAGGATGATCAACGCGACAGGGACGCTGCGGACGCTGATCGTTTGCCTTGTGCTCGCGCCCCCGCCTGCGCTCGCGATCGACGCGACGCGTGAGGACGTGCGGAAGTTCGCCGAAGAGATGAAGGCGAAGCACGGCTTCGAGGCCGCGTGGCTCGATGCCGTGATCGCGGACGCAAAGAGCCAGCCGAAGATCATCGAGCGCATGAGCAAGCCGGCCGAGTCGGTCCTGACCTGGCACCGCTACAGCCAGCTCATGCTGACCAACGAGCGCATCGCCGCCGGTGTCCAGTTCTGGACCGAACACCGCGAGCGGCTTGCCGCGATCGAGCGCGCGACGGGCGTCGCGCCACACGTGATCGTCGGCATCCTCGGCGTCGAGACCTACTTCGGCCGCATCACGGGCAAGGATCGCGTGCTGGACGCCCTCGCGACGCTCGCCTTCGACTATCCGCCGCGCGCGACTTTCTTCCGCAACGAGCTCGAACAGCTGCTGCTGCTTGCGCGCGAAGAGCGAATCGAGGTGCAGACCGTGCTCGGCTCCTATGCGGGAGCCATGGGCCGCGCGCAGTTCATGCCGAGCAGCTATCGCGCCTACGCGATCGACGGCGACGGCGACGACCGCCGTGACCTCTGGGAAAGCTGGGACGACGTGATGGCGAGCATCGCGAACTACCTCGCGAAGCATGGCTGGCGGGCGGGCGAACCGGTCGTCGCCCCGGCCGCGCTCTGGTTCCCGCGCGCGGACGGACTGGTCGCGGGCGGGCGCGCGCCGGACACGACCGTCAAGGCGATGCGCGACCGGGGGTTGCGCTTCGACACGACGCAGGACGGCAAGGCGCCCGCGCTCTTCATTCGCGTGGACGGCGAATCCGCGCCCGTGTATCGCGCCGGCTTCCACAACTTCGGCGTGATCACGAAGTACAACCGCAGCGTCCTCTACGCGCTCGCGGTAGATGAACTCGGCCGGCGCATCGAGGCGCTCATGCCGGCGGCGCCTTGAACCTGCGCGCAGGCGCGGCCGGCGCCGCGCTCGTGCTGCTGGCGGCCTGCTCGGCGGGACCGCGCCGGCCGGAACCGTCCCCGATTCCCCCCGCCGGGGAGAATCTGCCGCGCGAGGAGCCCCGGGCGAAAAGCGGCAACCCACCTTTCTATGAGGTCAGCGGCCGGCGCTACGTCGTGCTCGCGAGCGCCGCGGGTTACGTCGAGCAGGGCGTCGCTTCCTGGTACGGCCCCGATTTCCATGGCGGCCGCACCGCCACCGGCGAAACCTACGACATGAACGGGCTGTCGGGCGCCCATCCGACGCTGCCGCTACCGGCCTGGGTGCGTGTGACCAACCTGCAGAATGGACGCAGCGTCGTGCTGCGCCTGAACGACCGCGGGCCGTTCGCGAAGAACCGCATCATCGATCTATCACGCGCCGCGGCCGAGGAACTCGACATGATCCGGAGCGGCACGGCGCTGGTCGAAGTCCGGAGCCTGACCGCCGGCGAAACGGCGCCGGCGCCGCCGACGACCAACCGGTTCTTCGCCCAGGCCGGCGCCTTCAGTGAAGCGGACAACGCCGAGCGCCTGGCCGCCCGGCTGCGCGCGGCCGGCATCGACGGCATCTCGATCACCGAGTCGCGCGTGGACGGCCGCCGCCTGTTCCGCGTTCGCGCGGGTCCGGTCGCGACCGTCGGCGAGTTCGACGCGCTGATCGAGCGCCTGCGCGCCGCGGGCGCGGAGTCGCCGCGGCTCGCGCTGCAGTAGAATTGCCCGCCAAATCCATCCCGTGAGGTCGTAGTGAGAATCCTGACCGCCTTCCTGCTCGCCGCCGCCGCCATCGCCCACGCCGACACGCCGCCGGTGCCACCGCCGCCCTCGCTCGAGGCGACTGCCTGGGTGATCGTGGACCAGGCGAGCGGCCAGACGCTCGCCGGCCACCGCGCGCACGAGCCCGTCGAGCCTGCGAGCATCACCAAGCTGATGACGGCCTACGCCGTGTTCCATGCGCTGAAGGACGGCAAGCTCAAGCTCGACACCGCGCTGCCGATCAGCGAGCACGCCTGGCGCTCGGAAGGATCCCGCACCTATCTCGACCTGAACTCGCGCGTGCCGGTGGACGTGCTGATCCAGGGCATGATCGTGCAGAGCGGCAACGACGCGACCATCGCACTCGCCGAGGCGATCGGCGGCACCGAGGCGACCTTCGCCGAGCTGATGAACCAGTACGCCGCGCGTCTCGGAATGAGGGAAAGCCATTTCGTCAACGCGACCGGCCTGCCGGGGCCGAACCACCTGATGTCCGCCTCCGACATCGCGACGCTCACGCGCGCAATCATCGCGGAGTTTCCCGAGTACTACCGCTGGTACTCGCAGCGCGACTTCACCTGGAACAACATCCGCCAGCCGAACCGCAACGGCCTGCTCGCGCGCGACCCGTCCGTGGACGGCGTCAAGACCGGCATGACCGACGCGGCCGGCTACTGCCTCGTGTCGTCGGCCAAGCGCGACGGCATGCGCCTGATCGCGGTCGTCACCGGCACGAAAAGCATGAAGGCGCGCGAGGACGCGAGCCTCGCGCTCCTGAACTACGGCTTCAACTTCTACGAAACCCGCACGCTCCAGGCGGGCGGCGTCGAGCTCGCATCGCAGCGCATCTACAAGGCCCGCGGCGGACGCGCCGCGGTCGGCCTCGCAGAGGACCTGGTCGTCACGCTGCCGCGCGGCGTCGCCGATCGCATCGAGATCAAGGTCGAGCTCGCGCCCAAGGTGTTTGCGCCGCTCTCGGTCACGGATCGCGTCGGCGTCGCGCGCGCCTGGCTTGACGGCAAGGTCGTCGCCGAGGCGCCGCTGCACCCGCTCACCGACGTGCCGCGCGGGAACTTCTTCCGCAGGATCTGGGACACGATCCTGTCCTGGTTCACCTGAGGAGCCGCTGATGTTGCATCCGCTCGTCTGGCTCGACGGCCGGCTGCTGCCCATCGACGAGGCGCGCATCTCGCCGCTCGACCGCGGCTTCCTGTTCGGCGACGGCGTCTACGAGGTGCTGCCGGTATTCGAGGGCCGCGCGTACCGCTTCGATG
>JANNKZ010000047.1:0-4157 GCA_031396515.1 Gammaproteobacteria bacterium | reverse complement strand
GGGCCCAAATGATCGGCGGATCCTTGTCCACGCCGGTGGCCGAGCCGGCGTTGGCCGCGTAGTAGTCGCCCAGAAGCATTTCGAACAGGACCCACCCGGCCCCGAATACCACGACGGCGCCAACGACGGTGCCGATCACCCACTGTTTTGCATTCATGTGTTCCCCCTGACGTCGAGTCTGTAATGGTTCTAAACCGCCGGCTTGTTGCACCGGTTCGGCGGGCGACGATACGCCCGTATTTCATGGGCGTCCACAAACTCGCTGCAACTCAAGACTCCGCCCCAAACCGCTCCTCCAGGAACCCCAGGAACGCCTTCAACCAATCGTGCAGGATCCTTTGGAGCAGGCGCGCATCTGCTGGAGCTTCTCCGTCCTTTCGAGTTCCAGCCGCTCCAGGTCGCGAATCCCTGTCTGGTCGTAGCACTTCTCCGCCGGGAAGCGTGAACCCAGCACGGCTTCCTTGCGGCAGTAGAGGACGGTGTCTCCGCGCTTCTGAGTGCGGAATCCCGGCGGCGGCTTGAACTCGGGAATATTCTCCGCCTCGGGCTCGGCTTCGGCGGCCTTCAGCGGCACGGCGGATTCTGCGGGTTCAGCGGGTTTTGCGGGTTGCTCGTCCGCGGTGGCTGCCAACGAAACACAGATGAGCATCACGGCCAACGCGGTCGCCGGTCGTGCGGAGTGCATCGCTTCGAACTTACGCGGCATCAGGCACTTGGATCGATGTTCGCGTTGAGCCGGAAGAGATTGGTCGGGTCGTACTTCCGCTTGAGCGCCAGCAGTCGGTCGAAGTTGCCGCCATACGCATCGCGTACGCGAGCGGTCGGGACTTCCTGAAGATTCGTATTCGCATAGAAGCCGGTGGTAAATTTTTCCAGCATCGGCCATTGCGACCTGGCCCATGACACGTTGCTGGCATCCTCTGCGGGATCGTCGCCGCTGGTCTGAAGCAACACGGTGTATAGGGCGCCGCGATGCCAGAACGCCGTCGCGTCGCGAGCCACGCGATCAACGGCGCCACCCTTCGGCGGCCGCCGATGCGCGCGCGCTCGTCATTCTGCGTCTGGAGCTGCACGTATTTCAGCGGTCCGACTGCATCCTTGATCGGTCGTCCGAGCTGCCGATAAGGAGCGAGGGCGGCCTCGGCCGATTCGAGTCCTTCGCTCAGACAGACGTCCAGGACCAGCACGCGCGCGCCGCCCGGGAGCACCGTTAGCACAGGCTCGATCCACAAGCCATCGGGTGCCCGGTCGAACAGCTCCGCGAAACCGCGAAGCGCCTGCCGTGCCTGCTCGAATGGAAACACCAGATGGCCGCCGACCGCGCGGCCATCGAATGGGTGCAGCCGGTACTCGAACGACGTTGCGATGCCGAAATTGCCGCCCCCGCCCCGGATGGCCCAGAACAAGTCGGGATTCTCGGTGGCACTGGCTTCGAGCAGTTCGCCGTCGGCAGTGACGATGTCCACGGACGACAGCTGATCGCAAGTCAGGCCGAAGCGCCGTGCCAGGCGCCCGAACCCGCCCCCCAGCGTCAAGCCACCGGCGCCCGTGTGCGAAACCGTGCCGGTGGTCGTCACCAGGCCGAAGGGCAGCGTCTCGCGATCGAGGTCGCCAAGCAGCGCGCCACCCCCTGCGCGCGCGAGCCGGCGGGCCGGGTCCACGCACACGCTCCGCATCGCCGACAGGTCGATCATGAGGCCGTCGTCGCACACCGACTGGCCGGAGAGACTGTGGCCGCCACCGCGCACGGCAACGAGCAGTGAGTTCGACCGCGCGAAGTTCACTGCCCGAACCACGTCTGCGGCACGTGCGCAGCGGGCGATCAGCGCGGGGTGGCAATCGAACATGCCGTTGAAGATCTTGCGGGCGTCGTCGTACCCGGCGACGTTGCGCAAGAGCAGCGGGCCGCGCAGTCCGGCGCGGAAGTCCTCGACGTCGGCGGCGGGCAAGAGAATTTTTTTGCCATCGCCGGTGACCGCGGCGACGTCAGCGGTGACCGCCGATACGGCGGTGAACGCACGTCCGAATGGAAATATCGCAGCGCCTGCGACAGACGCAGCAGAGACACAGAAAGTTCTTCGTTTCGTGGCCCGCTCCCGGAGAGCGCCACTCAGAACCCACCTGTGGCGGTGGGCAAGTGGAAGCGATCGATCGGAGTCGGGATGCGTTTCTGAGCCGCGTGCGCACCGGACCTTGAGTCGAATCGGTCCTGGCGGCGATTTTCCCGGCGCTGGTTAATGCCGCATTGACCGGAATTATTGGCGATGCCGGGCGCCGCCTTCCGAGATAACCTTCCATTGATCGAGTAATACTCCTGGTGATACCATGGCTGGCATGAAAGTTGCGATTTCACTTCCCGATCCCGTGTTCCGGGCCGCCGAGACGCTGGCGCGCAGGCTCCGTAAATCCCGGAGCCAGCTTTACGCCGAGGCAATCGCCGAGTACGTCGGAGCCCGCGGCGCCAAGGCGCTGACATCCAGGCTGAATTCCCTGTACGAGAAGGAGTCGTCCGGGGTCGATTCAGCGCTGAAGTACGCCCAGCTCGAACGGCTCAGTCGTGAGGCGTGGTGAAGTCTGGTGGGCGACGCTACCGCCGCCCTCCGGCTCCGGGCCAGGCTTTCGGCGACCGGTCCTGGTAATACAGTCAGACCCGTTCAACGAGAGCCGAATTTCCACGGCGATCGTCGCGGTGATCACTTCGAACCTCGCCCTGGCCGATGCACCCGGCAATGTCCGGATCGCCAGGGTCGACTCGGGCCTGTCCAAGCCATCCGTCGTAAACGTCTCACAGGTTCTTACGATCGACAAGGTGCTTCTGACAGCCCGGATACGAGCTCTTTCATCGGCGATCATGATTCGGATCGATAACGGCCTGCGACTGGTGCTTGACCTGTGATGACGCTGCGTTACCGGCCTCCACATGAATTTGCGCCCGAGCTCTCCGAGGGGCGACCTAAGGTGACGCGTACCGCCGTCATGTGAATTCGGTCGTCACAAACTGAGCCAACCGGAGCACGGAGAGAAGCCCCGCGCACCGTCCCTCGCTACACTCGCCAGCAATACAAAGGCCACTGTCGCCTGGCAGGCTACTTACCCGACGCTCACAAATCAGGGAGAACCGAATGTTCCGCACCCTCGCCACCCTGCTGACGGCGTGTGCCACGCTTTTTGCACACCCTCTTGCACAAGCCGAATCCGCCCCGGGGCAGAAAGCCGTGCTGGTCACCGGCGCCAGTTCCGGTCTGGGCCGTGTCATGGCGGAAACGTTGGCCGCCAAGGGTTACTTCGTGTACGCCGGCGCCCGGAAAGACGCGGACCTGGCGGAACTCGACGCCATTGAAAACATCCAGGCCGTCAGGCTGGACGTCAACCAGCAGGATCAGATCGACGCGGCTGTGAAAACGATCAGGGAGGCCGGTCGTGGCTTGTACGGCCTGGTCAACAATGCCGGCGTCGTGGTGGTGTCTCCGTTGATAGATATCGACGAAGAGGACTTTCACTACCAGATGAATGCCAACATTTACGGTGTGTACCGCATCACCAAGGCCTTTGCGCCGCTGATCATCGAATCAAAGGGGCGCATCAGTGTCATCGGCTCGATTTCCGGCACCCTCTCGGACGCCACCTGGGGGCCCTACTCCATGACCAAGCACGCCATGGAGGCTTATGCCGACGCGTTGGCGGATGAACTGAAGCAGTTCGAGGTGATCGTCAGCCTGATCCAGCCGGGAGCTTACCGGTCCAACATCGGCAGAAGCGCCCTCGACCGGATGGAGAAACAAAACCAATCAGCTGCTGATTCCCAGTTCAAAGCGCAGATGAATGAAAGTATCAACTGGCTGAACCGCTTTGAGAAAGATCACGGCGATCCCGCCGAAGTGGCGGAGGTAGTGATGAAGTCGTTATTTGATGACCGCCCCAAGCCCCGCTACCTGATTGTCCCCAACCAGGAACAGGCTTACTGGACGATCAACCGTGCCATTGAGCGCATGGTCGAGCAGAACAACGATCAGAAATTCAGCTATGACCGCGCGCAGTTGATTGAAATGCTCGATGCCGCCCTGGCGAAACAGGCCGGAAAGAGCCCGTAACAGCGGTTCGCCTATCCGCCCTTTCTGAGCTTCCGCAGCTTCTCGATCGCGCGCAGCTGCGCAGCA